>DAINCG010000458.1:0-3586 GCA_036732525.1 Pseudomonadota bacterium
CCGTTCCAGAATCGCATCCGCCGGCCCCGCTATGCGGACGGTCTTAGACCTGGATTTCTGGCCCTGGGTCAATGCGACATCGCGCTTGGGCCGGCCGAGCCGTTTCGCCAGGAATGCCGTGACGGCCGCGTTCGCCGCGCCGTCGACCGGCGGCGCCTGGACCCGGAGCTTCAGGCGGACGACGCCCGCGGCGTCGGTCTCGATGCCGGCGACGGCGGTCTTGGAGGCGCCCGGCTGCACGCGCAGGCGGAGGAGGACGCCGTCGGCCGTCGCCTCGGCGGGGCCGCGGCTCAAAAGCCGCCGCGCATCCAGCCCGCCAGCACGGAGCGGATGAAGAAGATGGCGAGGATCAGGATGATCGGCGAGATGTCGATGCCGCCGAGGTCCGGCACGACGCGGCGGATCGGCCGCAGAAACGGCTCCGTCAGGCGGTAGAGGAAGTTGCCGACCGCATAGACGAACTGGTTGCTCGTGTTGACGACGTTGAACGCCACCAGCCAGCTCAGGATCGCCGAAATGATCAGCGCCCAGACGAACAGCCCGAGCACGATGTCGACGACCTGATAGAGCGCGATCAGCACAGCATCCATGGGCCCGAGAATCCGTCCGCCAGAGGTTCAGCAGCGGAAGCTAGCCCTGGCGCCCCTTAAGGGCAAGTTTCGGCGGCGGATTCGTGGGCGTTTTCGGGCGCGTCCGCCGGCGCCGGGCGATTGCTGCGCGCCATGCGCCCCACTACGGTCGATGGCCCCGCGTCACGACCGGAAGGACAGGGCCCGATGCATCCGATACAACTCGCCGATCTCGACGGAACGGACGGCCTCCGGCTGTCGCGTGAGGACGGCCGCGTCGTCGCGGGCATCGGCGACCTCGACGGCGACGGCTTCGACGACATCGCCCATGTCGACGGCCTGTCGTTCGGCCCCGACGGCGGCCGCATGACGAGCTTTCAGGGCATCGGGCTACGAGACATTGCGCTCGACCAAGCCGGCGATTTCAACGGCGACGGCGCGATGGATATCGTCGTGGGCTTTTCGTCTTTCCTTGGGTCCCGCGGACTCGCGTATGTCCTGTTCGGCGACGACAGCGGTCTTGTCCCGCTTGGCCTGCGCTTCTCGACCACCGTGCCGGCGGACAGTTTGCGGGTCGCCGGCGGATCGACGCAAGCGCTCGGTCGGAACGTCGCCGGCGTCGGCGACTTGAACGGAGACGGCCTGCACGATGTGCTGATCGGCGCCGGGAACGGCGCCAACAAGGCCTACCTCTTCCTCGGGTCGGAAACCCTCGGTCCCGGCCTGATCTCCACGGTCGGCATCACCGACGATGTCGCGACACGCATCGTCGACTCGAATCTCGGGCCATTGGGCGCGCCGAATGTTGACGGATTCGGCGATTTCAACGGCGACGGCCTGTCGGACTTCATGCTCGGCATCGGTGGCTTCAACTTCGGCTCAGGACGACTCGCCGATGACATCTACGTCGTCTTCGGCCGCGAAGACGGCTTCGGCCGAACATTCGATCTCGCGTCCCTCGACGGGGCGGATGGCTTCCGCATCCGGCCGCCGACATCAGGCAACTTTGGCCCGGACGCTTCGCTCAGCGAGGCGGGCGACATCAACGGCGACGGCTTCGTCGATATCGTCATCGGCCAGCCGTTCCAGGAACTCGGCCCCGCCTTCCGCGAAAACTCCGGCGTCAGCTATGTCCTCTACGGCCGTTCGGAGGACGCGGGCGCGTCGGTCGACCTTGAGACGCTCGACGCGTCACAGGGCTTTCGCATCGTCGGCGCTGGCGCTGGCCATCAAAGCGGCTTTGCAGTCGCCTCCGCCGGCGACTTCAATGGCGACGGTTATGACGACATTCTGATCGGGGCGCCCCAGGCCGACAGCGGCGGCGATCGCCAGGCGGGGCAAAGCTTCATCGTCTTCGGCCGGCCCGACGGTTTCGGCGACCTGCTCGACCTCGCGGACATCGACAGTACGAACGGCGTCAGGCTCGACGGCGTGGGCGACCTCACTGAGAACGGCCTGATCGTGGATATGGCCGGCGACATCAACGGCGACGGATTCGGCGACGTCGTCATCGGCAGCGGCAACCGAGCCACGCCCGAAACGCTCGTGGCGTTCGGCTTCGACTCCGGCGCCGTAACCGACGCAGGCGGGCCGGGCGCCGACAGTTTTGCGGGCGGCGCGGGTCGGGACGTCATGGTCGGCGGCCTCGGCGACGACATTTTGATAGGCGGCGGCGGGCGCGACTCCCTGGCCGGCGGCGCCGGCGATGATACGCTTGCCGTCTCAGATCCGGGCTACGTGAAGGTCGATGGCGGGAGCGGCTTCGATACGCTGCGCTTCGACGGCGACGCTGGCGACCTCGATCTGGCGCTGCCCGGCGGCCCGCGGCTTGAATCGATTGAGGCGATCGATCTGGCCGGCGCCGGCGCGACGCTCGGCGTCACGCAGACTGCGCTGCAAAACCTTTCGATCGGCACGAACACATTGCGGGTGACAGGCGATGCATCCAACTTCGTGCGTCTGCAGGACGGCGGCTGGGCAAAGACCGCGCCGACACTTCCCAACACACAGGTCTTCGTCAACGGCCGCGCAACGCTGATCGTCGACGCCAGCGTTCGCGTCGCCGAACTCAACGTACCGCCGATCGCCGCCGAGGACGCCGTCGAAGCAAACGAAGACTCCCCCGTCGCCCTTCCGTTTGACGACCTGCTGGCGAACGACAGCGACGCCAACATTGGCGACACGCTCGACGTCGTCGGGGTGACCGGCGGGCGCGGCCTGTTCACGCTCGACGCGGCCAACCGGCAGATCGTCTACGACCCGAACGGCAGGTTCGAGGACCTGCTGCTCGGCGAGACCGCGACGGACAGCGCGACCTACACGATCGCCGACGCCCGCGGCCTGACCGCGACCGCGACGATCACCGTGACCGTCGCCGGGCGCACCGAGCCGGGGACGGCGGGCGACGACATTATCCAGGGGGCCGGGCCGGCTGAGACCGTCGACGGCCTCGCGGGCGACGACGTGCTCCGAAGCGCGGGCGGCGACGATGACCTCTCGGGCGGCCCCGGCGACGACGTGCTGGTCGGCGGCGCCTGCGGGGACATGCTGGACGGCGGCGACGGGCGGGACGCCGCGAGCTACGCGACGTCCCCGGCCGCCGTGCGCGTCGATCTGGCGACGGGCATGGGCGCCGGCGGCGACGCGGCGGGCGACATGCTCGCGGGCGTCGAGGACCTGATCGGCAGCGCCGGCGACGACGTCCTCGCGGGCGACGGGCTGGCGAACGTGCTGCTCGGCCTCGACGGCGACGACATGCTGTCAGGCCGGGCCGGCGACGACGAACTCGACGGCGGCAATGGCGAAGACCTGCTGATCGGCGGCCCCGGCGCCGACATGATCGGCGGCGGGGCGGGCCGCGACCGGCTCTCCTACGCGGGCGATGCGGCGGGCGTCCTGATCGACCTGGCGCTCGGGACCGCGTCGGGCGGCGACGCCGCGGGCGATGTGTTCACGGGCATCGAGGATGTGGCGGGCGGCGCTGGCGACGACGAACTCTCCGGCGACGACGGCGACAA
>DAINCG010000459.1:0-3575 GCA_036732525.1 Pseudomonadota bacterium
GTGGGTTCGGTGCCGCCGAAGCCGTAGGAGGCGCGTCCCGGGTTCGCGCCGGCGCTGCGCGGGCCGACGCGCAGCATGCCGCCCGCGTCGACCCAGGCGATCGAGCCGCCGCCGGCTCCGATGGTGGTGATTTCGACCATCGGCGCCCTGGCGACCATGCCGAAATCGATCGCGGTCTCGGCTGCGAGCGCCGCCCGTCCGTCGGCGATCAGCGAGACGTCGAAGCTCGTCCCGCCCATGTCGCAGGCGACGATGTTCCGGAAACCAGCGGCGAGGCCGACGGCGCGGGCCGCGACGACGCCGGCGGCAGGTCCGGAGAGGGCGGTGCGGATCGGCGCGTCCGCCGCTTCTTCCGCCGTCATCAGTCCGCCGTTCGACTGGACGATCAGCAGGCTCGTCGCGCCGCCTTCCCGGAGGCTCTGCTGGAGGCGGTTCAGGTAGCGGCCCATCGCCGGCTGCAGATAGGCGTTCAGGACGGCGGTCGAGGTGCGCTCGAACTCCCGGATCTCCGGCAGAATATCGGTCGCCGCCGTGACGTTGGCGTTCGGCCATACATTACGCACGGCGTCACGGGCGATGCGCTCGTTTTCGGGATTGGCATAGGCGTTGACGAAGGCGATGGCGACGGCCTCGCAGCCGGCCTCCGCCAACTGTCGCGCCGCCGCTTCGACCGCTTTGACGTCGACCGGGCGCTCGATCGTTCCGTCCGCGAGCGTACGTTCCGGCACTTCGATCCGGTTGCGGCGCTGCGCGACCGGCTTGTAGACGCCGCGCAATCCCCAGGTCCGAGGCCGGTCGCGCCGGCGCATCTCCAGGACGTCGCGAAAGCCTTCGGTCGCGATCAGGCCGGTCGGCGCGCCCTTTCGCTCCAAGAGCGCGTTCGTGCCGACCGTCGTGCCGTGGACGACGGCGTCGATCTCCGCGAGAGGCGCCGCCGCGCGAAGGCCGTTCAGGAAACCGACCGACTGGTCGGCGGGCGTGGACGGCGTCTTTGCGGCGACGATCTCGCCTGTCGCCTGGTTGACGGCGAAGACGTCCGTGAAGGTGCCGCCGACGTCGACGCCGACGATCCAGCCGCTCATCGCTCGTCGCTCCAGCCGTAGTCGGTCGCCGCCGCTTCGGCCGAGACATAGCCTTCGGCGACGTCCTCCGCGATCGCCGCGGCCGCGCGCTCCTCGGGCGGGCCGTAGCCGCCGCCGCCCGGCGTCGCGAGGCGGACGCGCATGCCGCGCTTCAAGGGGATGCCGACGATCTTGGATCCCATTGGCGGTTCGGCCGGCCCATCGGCCGTGTCGAAGCGGAAGCGGTTCGGCGCCGCCGGCTTGCCGCCGAGGACGCCGGGCGGGGCCGTTCGTGCGCGCTCGCCGAAAAGGAAGGCGGTGGCGCTCTCCTCTAGGAGTTCGATTTCGTAGATCGCGCCCAAGCCGCCGCGATGCCGACCCGCGCCGCCGGAATCGGGCCTGAGCGCCCATTGCCGAAACGCCACGGGGTAGGCGGCTTCCAGGATTTCGAGCGGCGGGATGGTCGCGGTCGAGATCGGGGCGTTGCCATGTTGCAGGCCGTCGCTCTCGTCCGATCCGCCATGGCCGCCGCCGAAGAAGGAGAACATGACCCAGGGCGCTCCGGTCTCCGATCTTCGGCCGGCGATGGAAAGCGCATTGATCGTCCCGTAGGCGCAGCCGTTGGCGCGGCCGGGCGCCGCGTCCGCGATCGCCTGGAAGACGAGGTCGATCAGCCGGAGAATGGTTTCGGTATAGCCCCCGACCGGCTTAGGCGCCGTCGCGGCCAGGACGGAGCCCGGCGGCGTCACGATCCCGACGGGCCGCATCGCGCCGGCATTGGCCGGGATTTCGTCGAAGACGTGCTTCATGGCGACATAGCAGGCGGCGTGCGTCGTCGCTTCGGAGATGTTGATCGGCCCGAGGCAGGCGGGCGCCGATCCGGTGAAGTCGAGCGTCATCTCGTCGCCCGATATCGTAAGCGCGAGCTCCAGCGTCAGCGGTTCGTCGACGACGCCGTCGTTGTCCATGTAGTCGCGCGCCCGATAGACGCCGTCCGGCAGCCGGGCGATCTCCGCCCGCATCAGGCTCTCCGCCCGGTCCTGCAGCGCGCCCATCGCTTCGTCGACGACCGCGTCGCCATACTCGTCAAGCAGCCCGTTAAGGCGTCTGTGGCCAAGATCGAGCGCGTTGATCTGGGCATTCAGATCGCCATAAAGGCTGACCGGCAGGCGGGAGTTGGCGCGCAGCATGTCGACGATGTCGGCCTGATATGCGCCGGCGCGGTAGAGCTTCACGGGCGGGCAGACGAAGCCCTCCTGGAACGCTTCCGTCGCGGCCGGATTGTAGTTGCCCGGCACAGCGCCGCCGACGTCGTGCCAATGGCCGACGGACGCCAGCCAGCAGAACACGGCGCCGTCGCGGAAGACCGGGCGGACCAGCCGGAAGTCGGAGAGATGCGTGCCGCCGTCCCAGGGGTCGTTGAAGATGTAGACGTCGCCCTCCGCCAGGTCGCCGTCCCGCTCGGCCTTGGCGATCACGGTCTTGACGGCGAAGGCCATCGCGCCGACGAAGATCGGCAGGCCGCTCTTGCCCTGGGCGAGCGTCGCGCCGGTCGCCCGGTGATAGACGCCGTGGGAGGCGTCGTGCGCCTCCGCGATGATCGGGTTAAAGGCGCTGCGAAACAGCGTCGCGTCCATCTCGTCGACGATCTGCTCCAGGCGCCCGTTGAGAACGGCGAGCGTAACGGGGTCCAGCGCGGTCTTCGGGGTCATCGGCGATCGGCTTTCGGGCACGGATGGAGTTCACGGCGCGGCCAGCATGGCGGTGACGACGCCGAGCGGCAGCTTGGCGAGGAGCGTGTGCTGCGGCCAGCGGAAATTGTCGTCGGAGACGAACCAAACTTCCGCCTTGTCTTCCTCGACGACGATTTCAACGCCTTCCCAGTTCTCGCCCGGCAGGATGCCGACGAGGTCCTTCCGCGCGGCGATGGCGATATCGCCGCTGTCGGCTGCAAGGTCCGTCGCGGCGAGGCGGGCGAGGCGGGCGGAGAAGAATGGCGGCAAGGGGCCGTTGAAGCGGCGCTCCAAAACCAATACGTCGCCGTTCGGAAGTCCGACCGCGTCAACGGGCAGGAAGCCGTCGGAAACGGGGTAGGCGCGTTCCGCCAATTGGTCGCCGTCGACGATCCAGGCCTTGCGCGACGGTCCGGAACCGCCCTCGGCGATCGCCAGCAGGCGACCGAAATCCAGGATCGCGATCGCCTCGATCGCCGCATTGGTCGGCAGCGTTCGCCAGGCCTTCGGGCTGAGCGTCGCCTCGGGCGGCTGCGCGAGCGCATCGGCGCCGCCACGGTAGGCGGCGATGGCGCCGCCCGCTTCGAAGGCGACCAGCCAGCGGCCCTCCTTGGTTCGACGCAGCGCTTCCGGATCGGATGCGCCCTTCGGCGGCCGGATACGGCCGATCAGGCTGGGCGGGCCGTCCGGCGTTCGCGGCATCCGGAAAACGGCGCCCCGGTCGCTGATGGCGACGAGCATATCCGTCCGACGGTCCCAGGCGAGGCCGGAGAGGCCGCCG
>DAINCG010000460.1:0-209 GCA_036732525.1 Pseudomonadota bacterium
GGCCGGTTCACCGACCGGCGTGCCGAGGCGGATGTCGTCTGGGACCTTGGCAAGGGCGAGCTGGTCGACGCGGCGCAGGCCGACCTTCTGGCGGAGGCGTACGACGTCGCGGACGTGAAGGCGGCGCTCGGCAAGCGCCGCGCCGTCGCCAGGCTGACGGGCTGGGCGCTCCGCCGGCACGCGGAGGTGCGCGTTGCGCCGGACGATGG
>DAINCG010000460.1:236-3561 GCA_036732525.1 Pseudomonadota bacterium
CCATCGTATCGGGGAGGTGGTGTCGCTCTCGGTCGGACGGCCACGGGAGGCCGCGGCCTATCTCACGATCGTCAATCTGGCGGCCGACGGGAAGACCCAGTTCGTCTTCCCGGACCGGGCGAACCGCCGGGCCGATCTCGACCGCATCCGGCCGGGCGACGGTTTCGAGCCGCTGGGCGAGGTGCAGGTCACCCATCCCGTCGGGGCGGACCACGTGATCGCCATCCTGTCGCCCGTCCGCGCCGATCGGCTGCACGCCTGGTTGGAAACCGGTCGCGGCGACGCCGAGGAATTCGTCGCCCTGCTGCAGGCGGAGGCCGCCGCCGGCGCCTACCGAGTCGGCGTCGCGCCGATCTTCACGACCCGCTGAGGGCGTCGCATGGCGAATTCGAGCTTCCGCAGTCTAGCGCGCCGGCCGCTCCAGATGGCCGCGATCTTGGCCGTGCTGGCGGCGCCGGCGCTGGCCTGTGAGCGGGCCGAAACCCGCGTCGCGATCGATGTCGGGCACTACCGCGACGCGCCCGGCGCAACGAGCGCGCGCGGCGTTCCGGAGTACGACTTCAACCTGCGGCTTGCGCGCCGCGTTTATGAGTCGCTCGGCGCGACAGGCTTCGGCGACCGCATTCTGATCGGCGAGAGCGGAGAGCCGATTTCAATTCGCGACCGCGTCGACATCGCAAACCGGGCCGAGGCCGACGTCTTCGTCTCCATCCACCACGATTCCGTCCAGCCGCAATTCCTGAGCGAATGGATGCACGGCGGCCGACGCCTTCGGTATTCGGATCGCTATCGCGGCTTCTCGCTGTTCGTCTCCGGCGAAAATCCTGCGTTCGACGAAGGGCGACGTCTGGCCGGCCTGATCGCAGATGGCCTCATCGCTGACGGCTTTCGGCCGACGCTGCATCACGCCGAGCCGATCGAGGGGGAGAATCGGGACCTGCTCGATCCCGAACGCGGCGTCTATCGTTGGGACCGCCTCGGCGTCGTCCGATCGACCCGGATGCCGGCGGCGCTTTTCGAAGCCGGCGTCATTGTGAACCGCGACGAAGAGGCGGAACTGAGCGAACCGGCCGTCCAGGCGCGGATCGGGGCCGCCGTCGCAGGGGCGATCGACGCGTTCGTCTGCGGTCCCGGCGCAGACGCGGGTCAGTAATTCTCCAGGAAGCGTATGCGGTTCCGCATCATGCTGTAGAGGCAGTCGGCGACGCCGTTCGCGTCGCGGCGGACCTGCTCTGACGACAGGCCGCCGACGCAGCTCGCGTCGCGCAGCTTCAGCCAGTCGAGTTGCTGGCGGCGAAGGACGGACTGGTCGCCGGAAGAGAGCTTGGCGCGCGCGCCTTTGTAGGCTCGGCCCATCTCCCCGTCGATGCCGGCCAGGTCATCCCGCTCGCAGACGAACTTTTCGACCACGGTCGAGGCCTTGCCGCAGTCGAAGCTCGGCCCGTCGCCGCGTCCGCCGCGGGCCGGCGCGCGCGGCGTCGGATCAAGCCGTGCCGTCGGCGGGCTTTCCACGGGCGGCTGAGGCGCCGGCGCGCCGGCGACGCCCCGGCCGGCGAAATAGAAGTCGCCGACGAGGGAGGAGGTCTCCCACGGCACCTGCTTGTCCGCAGTGGCTTCCAGCACGTTGCGGCGGACCCGCTTGAAGACGTCTTCGATCTTGAGGCCGGGCCGCCGCATCTCCGTCGCCAGCGCCTGGGAGAAGGGGCTGTTGCGGCCGTCGCCGTCCTGGGCGACCTGGCCGGGCGCGGTTGAGTAGGCGAGGAAGGCGCCGCGCGGCGGGTCCATGCGCGCAAGGCCGCGCGAGGCGGACCGCGATCCCACCTCGTAGGGATTGTTCCGGCAGGCGTCGAGGATGACGATGCTGACCCCGGCGCGGCTCTCGCCGATCAGGTCCAGCACCCACTGCGCCTCGATCGCCTCGTACTCCATGTCGGAGGTCGACTGGATGTCGGCGCCGACCGGGATCAGGTAATTGCGGCCGTTCGCCTGCACGCCGTGACCGGCGTAGTAGAAGAGGGCGGTCGCCCGTTCGCCGGCGGCCGTGACGTCGTCTTTGAACTTGCGGATAGCGGTCTTCATCGTGCGCTCGTCCGCGTCGATCAGCCGGACGACGGCGAAACCTGTGTCCGCGAGGGCGTCGGCGACGAGCGCCGCATCGTTTTTCGGGTTCGCGAGGGGCGAGACCTTGTAGCCGCTGTTGCCGATCACGAGCGCGATCCTGTCGGCCGCATGCGCCGCGGACGGCCCGAGCGCAGCCAAGCCGACGAGAGCGATCAGCAGCAATATCCGCATGGCGCGCGCCCTTCCCGTACCGCCCGTGGCATAGACCGCGAGCCTACCGTCGGCCCGGCCGCGCGCGCAAATCCGATCGGCGGCGCTACTTCGCGCGCATGACGACGAAGCCGGTCCAGTCGGCGTCCGGCGGGTTTGCGGCGGCGTCGCGGGCGAAGCCCGCCTTCACCGCCGACAGCTTCGCGCCCGCCCAGTCCTCCGCGGCAAGCGCGTCCCACATGTCGGCCGCGCCGTCGAAGTCGCGGGCGCGATATGCCGCGAGCGCGCTGGCGTAGCGCGCGAAATGCGGCCGGTCGGCCGACGCGAACGGCGCGAAGATCGCCACGGGCGCGTTGCGGCCCTTCACCTGAATGGATGCGATCTCCAGCATGGCGAAGTCGCCTTCGGCCGCCGCCGCGCAGTCCCCGCCCACGACGATCGGCGTTTCGAAGGTCGAGGGCAGGCTTTCCATGCGGGCGGCGATGTTCACGGTGTCGCCGACGGCGGTGTAGTTGAGCCGCTGCTCCGCGCCGACATTGCCGACCGTGGCGGTCCCGGAATTCAGGCCGATCTTGATCGCGAAATTCGGCAGGCCGCGCGCGCTGTCGGCCGCGGCCGCGGCCGCGACGGCGTCGCGGATGCGGACGGCGGCCTGGACGGCGACCCGCTCATGCTCCGGCGTTTCCGTCGGCGCGTTCCAGATCGCCATGACGGCGTCGCCGATGAACTTGTCGACATAGCCGCCGCTTGCCTCGACCTCGTTGGCGATGATGGCGAGATAGCGGTTGACGGTCTGCGTCAGCGTCCGGCCGTCGACTTTCTCGGAAAGCGCGGTGAAGCCGGACAGATCGGCGAACATGACAGCGATGTGCCGTTGCTCGCCGTCGAGTTCCGGCAGGCGTTCCTGGGCGACGATACGGTCGACGACCGCCGGCGCCACGTACCGGCTGAAGCTCGCCCGGAGCGCCCGCGCGCGCCGGTCGAGGAAGAGCAGGCGCCCGGCCGTTCCGAGCACGAAGCCGATCAGGGCGGCGAGCGCCGGGCGCGCCGCCGG
>DAINCG010000461.1:0-1241 GCA_036732525.1 Pseudomonadota bacterium
ATCACTGACTAGCGTATTATAGCCAAAGCTCGCGCCGCGTTCGGTCAGCAGCACGCCGGCGGCGCCCGCCTGGGCGAGCTTGTCGGCGACGTTCGCCATATCCCAAGGGGCGAGGAACTGCCCCTTCTTGACGTTGACCGGCTTGCCCGTGACCGCGGCGGCCACGAGTAGATCGGTCTGCCGGCAAAGGAAGGCCGGGACCTGCAACAGCGAGACCGCGCCGGCGGCGGCGGCGCACTGCTCTTCGGTATGCACGTCGGTCGTCGTCGGCAGGCCCGTTTCGGCGTTGACGTCGGCGAGGATTTCAAGGCCTTCCGCCATGCCGACGCCCCGGGGGCTGTTCAGGCTCGTGCGGTTGGCCTTGTCGAAGGATGACTTGTAAACGATGTCGACGCCGACGCGCACCGCGATTTCCTTCAGCGCCTCGGCCGTCTCAAGCGCATGGGCGCGGCTTTCGATGGCGCACGGGCCGGCGATCAGGGCGAAGCGCTTGGCGCCGTCGAATACGGCGCCGCCGACGTCGACGCGTGATGCGAGGGCGGCCATCGGCTCAGACCAGCCGCGACTGCTGTAACGCCGCTTCGATGAAGGAGCGGAACAGCGGATGGGGCGCCATCGGGCGCGACTTCAGTTCGGGATGGAACTGGACGCCGATAAACCACGGATGATCGGTCAGTGCCACGATCTCGGGCAGGCGACCGTCGGGCGACAGACCGGAAAACCGCATTCCGGCCGCCTCGATCTCCTCGCGATAGGCGATGTTGATTTCGTAGCGATGGCGGTGACGCTCGTGAATCAGGGTCTCGCCGTAAATTTGCGCGATCTTGCTGTTCGGCAGGAGCGAGGCCGGATATGCGCCAAGCCGCATGGTGCCGCCGAGGTCGTCCTCGGCGGTGCGCCGCTCGGTCTCCTCGCCGCGCTGCCATTCCGTCAGCAGGCCGACGACGGGCCGCATGGTCGGGCCGAACTCCGTCGAGCCCGCGTCCGGCCAGCCGACCAACGAACGCGCCGCCTCGATCACCGCCATCTGCATGCCGAAGCAGATGCCGAAATAAGGCAGCTTGTGCTCCCGCGCGAACTTGGCTGCGAGGATCTTGCCTTCCGAGCCACGCTCCCCGAATCCGCCGGGCACCAGGATGCCGTCGACATCCTCCAGCCGCGCCGTCGTTCCGGACTTCTCGAACGCCTCGGCCTCGACCCAGTCAATCTCGACCTTGGCGTTGTTCGCGATGCCGCCATGG
>DAINCG010000461.1:1271-3552 GCA_036732525.1 Pseudomonadota bacterium
TCAGCTCCACATACTCGCCGACCACGCCGATCCGCACCCGCGCTTCAGGCCGGCGGACGCGATCGACCACGTCCCGCCAAGGCGAGAGGTCGGGGTCGTTATTGGTGGGCAGGCCGAAATGCTTCAGGACTTCGACGTCGAAGCCTTCGTCATGGTAGGTCAGCGGCGTCGCATAGACCGTGTCGACGTCGATCGCCTGGATAACCCGTTCCTGGCGGATATTGCAGAAAAGCCCGATCTTGCGTCGCGCGTCCGCCGGGATCTCCCGGTCCGAGCGGCAGAGCAGCACGTCCGGCTGGACGCCCGCCGCGAGCAGCTCCTTGACCGAATGCTGCGTCGGCTTCGTCTTCAATTCGGCGGCGGACGGGATATACGGCACCAGCGTCAGGTGCGCGTAAAGCGACCGGTCCTCGCCGACGTCCTGCCGGATCTGCCGAATGGCCTCGATGAACGGCAGGCTTTCGATGTCGCCGACGGTCCCGCCGATCTCGATGATCGCGAAATCCTCGTCATCCAGGTCCGCCTGGATGAATTCCTTGATCATGTCGGTGACGTGCGGAATCACTTGCACGGTGGCGCCGAGATACAGCCCCTTGCGCTCGCGCTGCAGCACGGTCTCGTAGATGCGTCCGGTGGTGACGCTGTCGCTGCGGCTGGCCGCGACGTTGGTGTAGCGTTCGTAGTGTCCGAGATCGAGGTCGGTTTCCGCCCCATCGTCGGTGACGAAGACCTCGCCATGCTGATATGGGCTCATCGTGCCCGGATCGATGTTGAGATAGGGGTCGAACTTTCGCATTCGGACGCTGTAACCGCGCGCCTGAAGCAGCGCGCCGAGCGCCGCGGCCGCAACGCCCTTACCGAGCGACGACGCGACGCCGCCCGTTATGAAGATGAACCTGGTCGCCACGCGCTAAGCCCTACCCCCTCGGCTTCCGCCGCCGCCTGATCCTGCCCCTACTGCGCCAACGGCGCGCTCGGCTCCGCCGGCTCCGACGCCGCCGGGGCCGTCTGCTCGACGATCGAACGCGGCGCGGTCGATCCGCTCGCCAGAATAGCGAGGCCGAGGCTGGTCGCGAAGAAGCCGGCCGCCAGCATGCCCGTCGTCCGTGTCAGAAGATTGGCGGCGCTGCGTCCGGTCATCAGACCGCCGCCCGAGCCGCCGCCCCCGCCGATGCCGAGGCCGCCGCCTTCGGAGCGCTGCATCAGCACCACGACGACCAGCGCGGCGGCAACAATAATATGGATGGTCAGAACGATCTGAATCATCGAACGGCTCTTGCTTTCAATTGAGTTGGCGGGCCTGCCGGGCGCCGCCGACGGCTGTCAATAGCACCGGCCGCCGTCAAAACGCCAGTGCCAGCGAATTTAGGTCGCAGCCGCCGCAATCGCCAGGAAATCCTCCGCCTTGAGGCTCGCGCCGCCGATCAGCGCGCCGTTGACGTCTTCGAGGGCCAGAATCGCCTTCGCGTTGTCCGGCTTGACCGATCCGCCATAGAGCAGTCGAACGCCGGCGCCGGCCTCCTCGCCAAGCAGTTCGACAAGCGCCCGGCGAATCGCGCCGTGCACGGCCGCGATCTCGTCCGTCGTCGGAGTCCGGCCGCTGCCGATCGCCCATACGGGCTCGTAGGCGACGGCGAGATTGGCCCCGGTCGCGCCGTCCGGGACGGAAGCCCGGACCTGTCGGGCGACGGTGTCTTCCGCCTGCCCCGCAAGCCGTTCCTGTTCCGTCTCGCCGACGCAGACGATCGCCGTGAGGCCGGCGCGAAGGGCGGCGCCGGCCTTGCGCCAGACGAGCGCATCGCCTTCGCCATGGCCGTCCCGACGCTCGGAATGACCGACGATGACATGGCTGCAGCCGATGTCGGCCAGCATTTCGGCCGAAACGTCGCCGGTGAACGCGCCCGACGGCGCTTCATGACAATCCTGACCGCCGAGCGCGACCGCCTTGCCGGAGATCGCGCCCGCCGCGGCCGCAAGATGCAGCGTCGGCGGACAGATCAGAAGCTCGACCCCCTCGGGCGCCTTACCGGCGCCGGCCGCGACGCCCGCGGCGAGCGCCGTCGCGCCGGCCAGGTCGCCGTTCATCTTCCAGTTTCCGGCGATCAAATACCCAAGCGACGCCAAGGGCCCCTCCCTTCAAATCTCGTATTCCGGTGATTGCAGGGCCCGGTGATAGCATTGTGACCGCATCCGACAAAGGCTGCCGATTGCCGCCGGGCGGCGCGGCGCCTATAGTCCGCCGCCTTTCAGGAACTACGTTGAGCGTCGCATATGCTGTGAC
>DAINCG010000462.1:0-3538 GCA_036732525.1 Pseudomonadota bacterium
CGCGGCCGGCCGCTTCCAGGTCCGCCATTGACGGCACCTGCATGGAGGCGACGCCCGCGACCCGCTCGGTCAGGCGCCGCCGCGCCAGCACGTCCCAGAGGCGCGGCTCAAACTTCTTGTTGATCGAGACGAAGCCCAGGCTCTCGCCCATGGTCTCCGTCGTCTGCAGCGTCACCTCGCCGAGGCTCAAGACCGGGATGTCGGCGATCTCCCGCGCCTCGCGGAGGCCCGGATCGAACAGGTTGCCGATCAGGAAGGCGTCGTAGCCTTCCTCCTGGGCGCGGTGGACGTTCTCCAGGATCTCGACCGTCTCCAGGAAGGCCAGATAGCGGTACTGGTCGCCGGTGCCGCCCTGGCGGCGTATGCCGTGCACGTCGATCTGGACCTCCGGCCCGGCGGCGGCCTCCAGCAGCCGGTCGAGCGTCGCCCGGTATGTGGGGAAGGACCCTTCGCGGGTGACGCTCTGGTACCAGAACCGCATGGCCTCGATCTGCTCCGCTCATTACGCTCGGGCGGCAAGCCTACGACGGGGAAAGACCAGCCGCCATGACCGACGCCGACCGTATCGAAGCCCTGGAGCGCCGCCTCCGCCTGCTCGAGGACCGCGAGGACCTGCGCGCGCTCCGCGACGCCTATCACGCCTGCATCAACGACGGCCGCTACGGGGAGATTGGCGATCTCTTCGTCGAGGACGGCTACGTGCATCTCGACTATCTCGCCACATATCGCGGCCGGGCGGCGATCGACGCCGGCTTCCGCGGCATGGGGGAGCGGGAGCGCTTCTACATCAAGCAGTTCATCCACAGCCATCAGGTGACGGTCGACGGCGACCGGGCGACCGGCCGCTCCTATCTGGAAGCGCGCTATGGCCGCTACGGCGTCTCCTACCTGGTCTCCGGCCGTTACGACGACGTCTACGTCCGCACGCCCGACGGCTGGCGCTTCCAGGAGATGGTGGCGGAACTCTACTACACCGTCCCGGCGGGCGTCGGCTGGACCGGCGACGAGCGGCACTACCTTCGGCCGAAGACGGCTTAGGAGAGGTAGTCCAGGATCGGGCAGTCGGGGCGGTCGTCGCCGCGGCAGCAGTGGACCAGGTGGGCGAGTTCGTCGTGCAGCGTCTGCAGTTCGCGCTGCTTCGCCTCGATCTCCCGGAGCTTCCGGGTCGCGATGTCCTTGACGTCGGCGCTGGAGCGGTGGCGGTCCTCGTAGAGGCTGAGCAGTTCGCGGCAGTCCGGCACGGAAAAGCCGAAGGCGCGGGCGCGGCGGATGAAGATCAGCTTGGCCAGCGCCGCCTCGTCATATCGCCGGTAGCCCGAGTCCGCGCGCGCGGCCGGCTCGACCAGACCGATGTCGGCGTAGTAGCGGACGGTCTTCGTCGGCAGGTCCGCCCGCTTCGCGACGTCGCCGATGTTCATGGCGTTTCTCCCGTTGACCTTCCAGCCGGTGGAGGCCTTATATAGGATGCACTGGCAAGGGCGGAAGGCGCGAAACTTGGCCGAGCGGCATCAAGCGACGACAGGTTTTGCGGGCGCTTGGCGCGCGCGCCGTCGCGCGCTCGCCGCGGTCTTGCTCGCGCTCGTCGTCCTGTTCGGCGGCGCGACGGCCGCCTATGCGGCGACAGCGTATCAGACCGCCGAAGCCGCGGGCGGCGCGCACGATGGCGATTGCCAGGACCACGAGCCGAAGTCGGCGCACGCCTGCTGTCATGCGCCGAACGCCCAGTTGCCCGTCTCCAGCACAGTCGCTCCTACTATCCCCGAACCTGGCGGACTGCGCCCGGTTACGCCCGACAAGGTCGCCCGGCCGGCTCCGCGCTTCGACATCTTCAAGCCCCCAAGACGCGCCTAGCCGAGCCTTCGCGCGGCCCGAGCGCCGCAGCGCGTCACACTTGCATTCCAAAGAATGCCGCCCGGCTGTCCGCGACGCCGGGCGGGGGAGCCTGAAATGAAACTGCAATCCTGCGCATGCGTACTTGCGGCCTGCGCTTTCACACTATCCGCCCTTCCTGCCGTCGCCGGCCCGGGCGACGCCGGCCATCGACATGGCCAGAGCGCCGAAAAATCTCCGATGCGTGACGGCCATGGGCATGGCGGGCACGGGCATGGCGGCCATGGGCATGGGGCAGGCCACGGCATGAGCGCCGCCGTCGGAGAGGCGGGCGATCCGGCCGACGTCAGCCGGACGGTCGAGGTCACCATGGAGGACAACAGCTACACGCCGCAGTCGATTACGGTCACGGCGGGCGAGACCGTCCGGTTTGCTGTCCGGAACCGCGGCGAACTCGTGCACGAGTTCAACATTGGCCTCGCCGAAATGCACAAGGCCCATCAGGCCGAGATGATGACGATGATGCAGAACGGCGCGCTCGAGGCCGACCGCATCCGTCATGACCGCATGGGGGGGATGATGCACGACGATCCGAACGCCGTACTGCTGGAGCCCGGTCAGGACGGCGAGGTGATCTGGAAATTCGGGACGTCCGGCGAGATTGAATTCGCCTGCAATGTTCCGGGACACTATGAAGCGGGCATGCACGGCATGTTCCGGATGCGGCATGGAGGCTGAACGCTTGTTGCGAAGATTGGGTCTTGCCGTCGGCGCCGCCTTATTGGCGGCGCCGACCATCGCCGGCGAGTACGACATCGTCGTCGATCGCGTCGAGATCGACGCCGGAAATTTCAAGCGCCAAGGCGTCGGCTTCAACGGCGCGTCGCCGGGGCCGGTGCTGCGCTTCACGGAAGGCGAAGAGGTCACGATCAACGTGACCAACAAGCTCGACGAGGACACCTCGATCCACTGGCATGGTCTGATCCTGCCGTTCGAGCAGGACGGCGTGCCGACGTTCAGCTTCGACGGCATCAAGCCGGGCGAAACCTTCACCTACCGGTTTCCGATCGTGCAGACCGGCACCTACTGGTATCACAGCCACTCCAACATGCAGGAGCCGGAGGGCGCGTTCGGCGCCATCGTCATCACGCCGAAGGACGGCGAGCGGGCTGCGAGCGACCGGGACTACGTCCTGATCCTGAACGACGCCCATCCGCATACGTCCCACCGCATCATGCGGAATCTCAAGATGTCGCCGGACTACTACAACCGGCAACAGCGCACCCTTGGGGATTTCGTTGACGACGTCCGCCGCCTCGGCCTCGACGCGACTTTGGCCGACCGGTCGGACTGGGGTCAGATGCGCATGATGCCGACCGACATCGAGGACCTTCAGGGCTTCACGCCGCAGATCAACGGCAAGAGCCCGGAGCAGAACTGGACCGGGATCTTCAAGCCCGGCGAGAAGGTCAGGCTGCGCTTCGTCAACGCCTCGGCGATGACCTATTTCGACGTCCGCATACCAGGCCTCAAGATGACGGTGGTTCAAGCCGACGGCAACGACGTCCAGCCAGTCGAGGTTGACGAGTTCCGCATCGCGGTCGCCGAGACCTACGACGTTATCGTCGAGCCGGAGGAGCCGCGCGCCTACACCGTCTTCGCCGAGAGCATGGGCCGCACGGCCTTCGCGCGTGGAACATTGGCGCCG
>DAINCG010000463.1:0-3519 GCA_036732525.1 Pseudomonadota bacterium
CCGTCACGAGCCAGTTCGAACAGTTGGCGCGCGCGGCGCTCGGCCTGCCGCTCGTCGTCAAGATCCCGGACGGCTCGTTCAGCCGGGGCGTGCACAAGGTCGAGGACGCAAAGGCGCTGACGGCGCTGACGCGCAATCTCTTCAAGGAGACCGACCTGCTGCTGGCGCAGGAGTTCATGCCGACGGCGTTCGACTGGCGCGTCGGCGTGCTCGGCGGCGAGCCGCTCTACGCCTGCCAGTACATGATGGCGCACAAGCACTGGCAGATCGTCCGCCACACGGACGACGGCCGCGCCATCGAAGGCGGCTTCAAGACCTTCGACGTCGACCAGGCGCCCCGCGACGTCATCGAGACGGCCGTCGCCGCCGCCCGGCAGATCGGCGACGGCCTCTACGGCGTCGACCTGAAGCAGAACGACCGCGGCGTCTTCGTCATCGAGGTCAACGACAATCCGAACATCGACACGGACATCGAGGGGACGGTGCTGAAGGACGCGCTCTGGCAGCGCCTGCTCGACTGGTTCCTGCTGCGCCTGGAACGGCAGGGCCGCCCCGTTTGACCGGCGGCCGGCGAAGGGCGAAATAAAGGGCGTCGCCGTACGAACCCCGAGGGAGCATCGAACATGAGCGTCGAAGACATCCAGGCGCGCGCCGCGTGGCGCGTCCCCGATCTGGATGCGGACCGGAGCTGGATCTTTCCGTTGGACGATGCCGCGGCCGGCCATCTGGCCGACATGACCCGACGCGCCTACGACCCCGACCGCCCGCTCTTCGACTACGCGCCGGCCGACTTCGACCTCGGCCCCGCGGCGAAGCTGCTGCGCGACGCGTTCGCCGAGGCCCATCATGGCCGGGGCATCGCGCTGATCCGCGGCCTGCCGCGCCGCGACATGGGCGAGGACGAATTCAAATTGCTCAATTGGGCGATCGGCCTGCATGCGGGCGTCGCCCGGCCGCAGGGCAAGATGTCCCAGTACATCTCGCCGGTGCGCGACGCCGGCACGGACTACCGCTCCGCCTCCGGTCGCGGCTATTCGTCGAGCGCCAAGCTCGACTTTCACGTCGACGGCGCGGATATCGCAACGCTCGGCTGCTACAACGCCGCCAAGGCCGGCGGCGACACCATGTTCACCAGCGCCATCACCGCCTTCCGCGCGCTGATCGACGAGCGGCCGGACCTCGCCGAGATCGCGCGGCAGGACTTCTATTTCAGCCGCCAGAACGAGGAAGCGCCCGACGAAGGCCGCTTCTACGGCCAGCCGCTGATCGACGAGGCGGACGGGCGCATGTTCGCCAAGTGGAACCGGAACCGCGTGCAGAGCGCCCAACGCTTCGAGGACGCGCCGCGCCTGACCGAGAAGCAGCGCGAGACCATGGACGTCATGGACGAGATCCTGCGCCGGCCGGACCTGATGTATTCCGCCCGCCTGGCGCCCGGCGACCTGCAGATCTTCAACAATCACGCCATGCTGCACTCCCGCACCGAATACGAGGACCACGCCGAGCCTGAGAAGAAGCGCCTGTTGTGGCGGCTCTGGATCGCGCCGCCCGATTCGCCGCGCCTGCCCGACCCATGGGAAGACTTTTTCCGCAGCGTCGAGCCGGGCGCCGTGCGCGGCGGCATTCGCGGCCATCATCACGACGCGGAATGCCTGGCGTTCGATCGCCGGCAAGCCGCCAATCTGGGCATGGCCGCCGCCTGACAGCCATCACGCCAGAGTCCTGCGTGCGGCGCATTGCTGCATCGCAATATTGAATGTTGCGTCGCAGCACAGCCTGAGCCATCTAGCGCACAGGAACCGCAATAAAATTATCCGCCGGGAGGAAGACGCCTTTTCGCAAGGAGTCTTCTCATGCACGAAACCCATACCGCCTCCGGCGGCGAACGCCCGAAGCCGCTGACAATCGAACTGACGCCGGAAATGATCGACTACCATTACCGGCTCGGGCGCCAGTTGCAGGGCGAGGCCATCGCCGCCTTTTTCAGCCGCATGCGCCGGCGCCTGTTCAGCCGGTCGGACGCGCTTGCCGCCGCCCCACCCGCCGGCGCCGGGGCGCCCGATCTGGCGCACACCGTCGTCTCTTCGCTGACCGCGATCCGCACGACGGCGGAAATGCTGCGCGACCATCCGGAAATCGACCCGGCCGAACGCAAGCGCTTCCTCGGCATCGTCCTCGACGAGGAACGGCGGCTGGAGACGATGCTGCCGCCGGTCCTGATCGGTCGGGGCGGCCCGGCGACGGCCGCCTAATTCCCGTTACGCTTTTGGCGCGGCCGCGAGGGGGGAGCGGCGGCCGCGCCTTTTCGCTTCGGATATCTGGAACCGCCCCCATGCAAACGCGGCTGCTGCTTCCGACCGATCGCGCGGCGATCCTTCGGCACTATCTGGCGCTGTCGCCGGCCGACCGGCGCACGCGCTTCTTCGTCGGCGTCTCAGACGCCTTTATCCGGGACTATTGCCGCCGGCTGAGCTGGGTCACGGCGACCGTACTCGGCCGGCATGACGGAGACCGCCTCCTGGGCGTCGCGGAACTGATCCGCCCGCCCGGCGACTGGTCGGGACCGGCGGAGCTCGCCGTCTCGGTCGCCGCCATGAGCCGCCGGCAGGGCGTCGGCACGGCGCTCGTCGCCAAGGCGCTCGCCATCGCCCGCAATCATTTCATCCCGAGCGTCACGATGCTCTGCCTGCCGGAGAACGCGGCGATGCGCCGCCTCGCCGCCCGTTTCAAAGCGGACCTGTCATTCCAGGGCGGCGAGGTCGTCGGCCGCATCGTCTCGCCCTGGCCCAATCTCGCGAGCTTGGTCGACGAGGCTGCGGCCGAGGGGCAGACCTTCCTCCAGGCCGCGTTCGACGTGGCGCTGCCGCGACCTCAGCCGCGATCCGAATCTCAGGCCGGGTTGGTCCGGTAGTGATGCCAGAGCAGGATGGCCGCGGCGCCGCGCCAGGGGCGCCAGGCCTCCGCGATCTCCGCCGCCGCCTTGAAGGTCGGCCGGCCGTCGAGCCCGCGGATGCGGCCGGCCGCCGTCGCGAGCGCGAGGTCGGCGGCGGGCCAGACGTCGGGCCGGCCTTCCGCGAAGAGGAGATAGACCTCCGCCGTCCAGGCGCCGATGCCGCGCAGCGCCGTCAGGCGCGCGATCGCATCCTCGTCCGGCATACGCGCCAATGCCGCGAAATCGAGCGCGCCCGTCGCGACCGCCTCGGCAAGGCCGAGCGCGTAGTCGGTCTTGCGGCCCGAGAGGCCGAGCGCCCGCACGCCGTCATAACCGAGGCCGGCGAAGGCGGCCGCATCGGGCGGCGACCCCGCGACCGCTTCGATGCGCGCGAACACCGTGCGCGCGGCGGCGGCCGAGACCTGCTGGGCGACGATCGCGCGGAGCAGCGTCGGAAAGCCCGGCGGCCGCAGTTCGATCGGCGGCGCGCCGGCTTCGGCGACGATGCGCGCGAGGCCGGCGTCGGCCGCCGTCAGTTGGCGGACGCCCTGCCGGAGCTTCCGGACCGCGCCGGCGGGCGTCAGGGG
>DAINCG010000464.1:0-3473 GCA_036732525.1 Pseudomonadota bacterium
CGCCCAGATGCTTCGGATCGTTGGCGACGACGCCGACCGGCCGGCCCTCGACCCGGATAAGCGCGGTCACCATGGTCTTGCCGAAGTTCGGGCGAAGTTCGAGCATCGAGTCCGCGTCCGCCAGCGTCTCGATCACCCGCCGGACCTCGTAGACGCGGAGCCGGTTCTCCGGCACCAGGCCGCGCATCCGGCGCTGGTCGGGCGCCGCCCAGTCGCGCACCCGCCCCTGGAAGTAGGAGAGATAGCGGCGGGCGACGTCGACCGCCTCGGCCTCGTCCTCGACCGCGATGTCGACGACGCCGTTCGCGGTCTGCACGTCGATCGGGCCGATCTCCTCCGGCGTGAAGACGCCGAGCCCACCGCCTTCGATCATCGCGGGCCCGCCCATGCCGATATTGGCGTTCTTCGTCGCGATGACGACGTCGCAGCAGCCGAGCAGCGCCGCGTTGCCGGCGAAGCAGCGGCCGGAGACGACGCCGACGATCGGCGCCGAGCCGGAAAGCTGCGGGAAATGGTGGAAGGTGTTCTGGCCGAAGAAGCCGCCATAGTCGTCGTCGCCCGGCCGGCCGCCGCCGCCCTCCGCGAACAGCACGAAGGGCATGCGGCCATCTTCCGCGACCTGGATCAGCCGGTCGGTCTTCCAGTGATTATGGACGCCCTGCGTGCCGGCGAAGACGGTGTAGTCGTAGGCCATGACCGCCGTCCGGCTCGCCGGGTCGTCGAAGAGATCGCCGTTGACCTTGCCGACGCCGGTGATGAGCCCGTCGGCCGGGCTTCGCGTCAGCAGGTCCTCCAGCCCGCGCCGCCGGCGCTGGGCGGCCACGGTCAGCGCGCCGTATTCGACGAAGCTGCCTGGGTCGACGAGCGCGTCGACGTTCTCCCAGACGGTGCGCTGGCCGGTCTTCCGGCGGCGCGCGACCGCCTGGGGCCGGGCGTCGTCGCGGGTCAGCGCCTTCCGGTCGAGCACCTCGGCGAGGTCGGGGCGGATCGCGTCGGGGTCGAAGTCCTCGGCCGCGGCGGCGGCCTCGCCGGCGCTGTCGGAGGGCTCCAGCGTGAAGAGAAGCTGGCCCTCCCAGAGCGTGTCGCCGGGCTCGGCGTGGGCGTCGCGCACGATGCCGCCCGCCTCGGCGGTCAGGACGTGCTCCATCTTCATCGCTTCGATCACGGCGATCTCGGCGCCCTTGGCGACCGTATCGCCGACCGTGACCGCGAGGGAGACGACGGTGCCTTGCATCGGCGTGCGCGCGCCGACCATGCCGTCCGGCAGTTCGGCGTCGGTCCGCTCGCCCGACCGGCCCCGGTCCTCCGCCTGACCGTAGGCCAGGACAGCGAGCGGATCGTTCGATTGGAGCTTCCCGCCGGCATAACCGCGCTTGCCCGAGGCCGAACCTGCCGCGGGCGCATCGGCGCCGAAATAGAGCTTCGGGTGCTGGGTCGCCGCCGCGAGCGCCGCCGCATTGGCTTCGACGAAGCCGGTGTCGACGGGGCCGGACTTGACCGCGTCGTTCGCCAGCAGCGCCTGGAGGAAGGCGATGTTGGTCGGCGCGCCCTCGATGCGGAATTCCGCGAGCGCCCGGTAGCCCTTCGCCGCGACGTCGGCGAGCTTGCCGGAGCCGCTGTGCACGATCACCTTGGCCAGCAGCGAGTCGAAGCCCGGATTGGTCCGGTAGCCCGCATAGCCGTAGCCGTCGACGCGCACACCGGGGCCGGCCGGCGGCTCGTAGGCGGCGATCAGGCCGCCGCCCGGCCGAGCGTCGCCGTCGGCCGTCATCGTCTCCATGTTGACGCGCAGCTGCATCGCCATGCCGCGCGGCGCCGGCGCCGCCTCCGCGAGGCCGAGATCTGAGAGTTTCTCGCCCGCCGCGATGCGCAATTGCAGTTCGACCAGGTCGAGGCCGGTCACCGCCTCCGTCACCGTGTGCTCGACCTGAAGCCGCGCGTTCGCCTCAATGAAGAAGAACTCGCCCGTCCGGCCGTCGACCAGGAATTCGACCGTACCGAGCCCCCGGTAATTGGCGGCGCGCCCGAGCGCCACGGCGGCGTCGAGCAATTGCGTGCGAAGTTCGGGATCGAGGTCGGGCGCCGGCGCCAGTTCGACGATCTTCTGCCGGCGGCGCTGGATCGAGCAGTCCCGCTCCCAGAGATGCGCCACGTCCGTCCCGTCGCCGACGATCTGCGCCTCGATATGCCGCGCATCGCGGACCAGCCGTTCGACGAAGAGGTCGCCGTTGCCGAAGGCCGATTTGGCTTCCGATGCGCAGCGCTCGAAGGCCGTCTTCAGGTCCGCGGGATCGAGCACCGGCCGCATGCCGCGCCCGCCGCCGCCCGCGACCGCCTTCACCATGACCGCGCCGCCGGCGCCGAGCCCGCGGAGGAAAGCCTCCGCTTCCTCAAGCGTGATTGGCGCGGCGGTTCCCGGAAGTGTCGGCACGCCCGCCGTCTCGGCGAGCGCGCGGGCCGCCGCCTTGTCGCCGAAGAGCGCGAGCGCATCCGGCGTCGGCCCGACGAAGACGAGGCCCGCCGCCTCGACGGCGGCCGCGAACTCCGCGTTCTCGGCGAGGAAGCCGTAGCCCGGATGGATCGCCTCCGCGCCCGTCGCCTGCGCCGCTTCGATGATCGCTTCGGCGTCCAGGTATCCCGCGACGCCGCGTCCCGGCAGCGCTACGGCCGCGTCCGCCTTCCGGACATGCAGGCTGGCCGTGTCGTCGGCGGAATGCACGGCGACGGTTTCGACGCCGAGCTCGGCGGCGGTCCGGAAAATGCGCACGGCGATCTCGCCGCGATTGGCGACGAGCAACTTCTTCAACGGCATGGAGGCGGATATTCCCTGAACGACGAGGCTTCGCCTAACATCTTAGGCACAAGCAAGCGGGAGGACGCCATGGCCGGGGATTCGGACGGCGAATATGATTTCATTGTGGTCGGCGCGGGCTCTGCCGGCTCCGCCGTTGCGCACCGGCTGTCGGCCGATCCGAAGCACCGCGTCCTGCTCCTGGAAGCCGGGCGCGCCAGCCATTTCTGGTCCCGCGTGCCGGCGGGCTACGCCAAGTTGATCAACAATCCGGACGCCAACTGGCGCTTCTGGAGCGAGCCCGAGGAAAGCACGAACGGCCGGCAGGTCTATGTGCCGCGCGGCAAGCTCCTGGGCGGCTCCTCCTCGATCAACGGCCTCGTCTTCGTGCGCGGCCAGGCCCGCGACTACGACACCTGGGCGCAGCTCGGCAATCGCGGCTGGAGCTATCAGGACGTCCTGCCCGTCTTCAAACGCATGGAAAGCTACGAGGGCGGCGAGGACGAATATCGCGGCCGCACCGGCCCGCTCCGCGTGACCGACCCGGACGAGACCGGCCCGCTCTACGACGCGCTCTTCGCCGCCGCCGAGCAGGCCGGCGTCCCCCGCGCCGGCGACTATAACGGCCGGGTCCAGGACGGCATCTCGATGAGCCAGACGACCATCGCCAACGGCCGCCGGC
>DAINCG010000465.1:0-3431 GCA_036732525.1 Pseudomonadota bacterium
CGCAGTCCGCATCCGTATCGGTTCTGGAGGCGCACGAAGTGCCGGGGGAAGGCGTCTGGGGCAGCGTGGAAGGCCATGCCGTCCGCATCGGCGCTCCCGCGTTCGTGGGCGCGACAGCCGATGAAGACACACGCGGCGCTGCTGTCTGGGTTTCGGTCGACGGGACGCCGCGGGGCCGCGTCACATTCGAGGATGCGCTCCGGCCGGCGGCGCGCGCGACGCTCGACCGGCTGTCCGACGACGGCCTGCCGCTGACATTGCTGTCGGGAGATCGCGCGGCGGCGGTGCAGGACATCGCGAGCCGCGTCGGCGTATTCGATTGGCAATCCGGCATGAAGCCCGCCGACAAGATCCTCGCCATCGAGGCCATGACCGCCGCCGGCGATAAGCCGCTGATGGTTGGCGACGGCGTCAACGACGGACCGGCGCTCGCGGCCGCCCATGTCTCGATGGCGCCGGCGAGCGCTTCGGACGTCGGCCGCGCCGCCGCCGATTTCGTTCTCCTGGGCGACAGTCTGGCGCCGGTCGCCTTCGCCCGCGACGTCGCGGTCCGCGCGCGTCGGCTGGTTCTCCAGAACTTCGCGCTCGCGGCGTGCTACAATCTCGTCGCGATCCCGTTCGCGGTGCTGGGATATGCGTCGCCGCTCGCGGCGGCGGCGGCGATGTCGACCTCGTCGATCCTGGTCACATTGAACGCATTGCGATTGAACCTGATGGCGCCGCGGACGGCGGCCTCGACCCAAGCGGACCGAACCGAATTGCAGGAGGCGCACGCATGAACGTTCTGATCTTCCTCGCCCCGGTCGCGCTGGCGCTGGGTGGGCTCGGCCTCGCGGCCTTCCTCTGGTCGCTCCGGTCCGGCCAGTTCGACGATCCCGACGGCGCGGCGGAACGCATCCTCCTCGACGATTGACCCCGGCCGTCGCAGATCAGCCGCCTTCGGCGAACTTTCGCAGTTTCTTGCCCTTGGCCTGGCGGAGGTCGTCGATCAGCGCGCGCAGGCCCTTGTCGTCCAACCGCTTGGCGTCGCGCTTCAGCGAGACCCACTCGAATTCCCGCTGGTGCTTCTCCTTCCAGTCGGGAAGGTGTTCGGTGACGTGCAGCGGGAAGACCTCCACCCTGGTCGGCCGGCCGGCGCCGTCCTCATCCATGTGCAAGTAGGTGAAGTCGCCGAGCGGCGTTTCGCCGATGCGGCCGACCACGCCGGCCTCCTCCAGCGCTTCCTGCGCGGCGGCCTCCGCGAGCGACAGGCCCGATATCGGACGGCCCTTCGGGATGATCCAGCGCCGGCGCGTACGGGAGGTGATGATCAGCGTCGACACCCGTCCCTTCTGGAGTCTGAAGGGCAGGGCTGCGATCTGGAATGTCAGTCCGGTGGCGGGCCCCAAATCCATTTTTCTTGGCGCGAATCCTCTTTGGCGCGACTAAACATCGCGCTCGTTGTCCCTAACATAGGGACTTTCCATGCAGACTGAACACATTGGCCTCACGAACTGTGAAAAATGTTACGGATTCGCGGAAATCGGCCCGAATAACCGACGAAAACTGCAATAGACGCGGATAAATTCTAGTTTTGTCTATTCATCAAATGCTTGGGCCGGAGCGGATCGATTCCGGAATTCCGCGCTTCAGATAGCGCCCGTCCTCGAGGTCGCCGAGGAACGCGCCGTCCTCGACCATGACCTTGCCGCGCAGCATGGTGAGCTTCGGCCAACCGGTGATCGGGTGGCCTTCCCAGGGCGTGTAGTCGCTTTCGTGCAGGTTTTCATTCCGCACCTCGCCCCGGACGGACGGGTCGAGGATGCAGATATCGGCGTCGCTGCCGGCCGCGATCGCGCCCTTGCGGGGATAGAGGCCCATGATGCGGGCGGCGTTCGATGAGACCTGGTCGACGAACGCCTCCAGGCTGTAGCCGCGCCGCGTCACCATCTCGTCGTAGAGCACGCCGACGCGGGGCTCGACGCCGGAATTGCCGCCGGTCGTGTCGTCGATCCGGTCGCCGATCGTCTTGATGTTGAGGCTGCAGCACACTTCGTCCGTCGCGACGCAGGAGATCGCGCCGTCGCGCGTGCCGGCCCAGAGCCCGTCCTGGTCCTGCTGCGACTTGAGGGAGGGGTAGGTGTGGAACATCTGCCCGTTCGGCCGCTTGTAGTCCTCGGCCGTGTAGAGGAGGTACTGGTGGAGCGTCTCGCCGTAGACCGCCTGGCCTTTCGCCCGCGCCTCGCGGATCGCCTGGACGCCGGTCGCGGCGGAGACGTGCATCATGTAGAGCGCGGTCTTCTCCGCCTCCGCCAGACGCAGCACGCGCCGGAACGACAGGTCTTCCGAAAGCGCGTTATGCACTTCGGCCAGATTGTGGAAGCTGACGCGGCCCTCGCGGATCAGCTTCTCGTACATGTGCATGACGATGTCGTTGTCTTCGGCGTGGATGACGCCGAGGCCGCCGGCGCGGGTCAGCGTCTTGAAGAGCTCCCAGAGGTCGCCGAAGTGGACCATGCGGCCGGCGCGGTTGGGCGTGATGTTGGTCGTGAAGATCTTCACCGTCGGATAGCCGTCGGCGATCCGGTCCGGCAGTTCCTCGAACACCTCCGGCGGAATGTCGCCCAGCAGCATCAGGTGATAGGCATAGTCGCAGTAGCACTTGCCGGCCCAGTCGAGGTCGCGCTTCTGGATCACGTCCTTGAGCGGCATCGGCTCCATCCGGGCCGCGAAGTCGATCAGCGTCGTCGTGCCGCCCCAGAGCGCGGCGCGGCTGACCACTTCCGGCGGCGCGCTGGTCATTGCCGATCCGTCGGGCAGCGGCATGTGCCAGGCGCAATGGACGTGCGGATCGATGCCGCCCGGCATGACGATCATGCCCGAAGCGTCGATGATGCGCTTCGCGGCGTCGTCCGGGATCGCATTGGGCGCCGCGACGGCGGCGATGGTCTCGCCGGTGATCGCGACATCGTAGTCGCCGACGCCCTGTGGCGTCACGGCCCGGCCGCCACGGATAACGATATCGAACATCGCGAGTCCCCCAAGCGTTGGCGCCGTTAGCTTGCCTGAAGCGTCGCCTCTTCGTCGAGCATGTCGAGCAATATATCGGCCCAGCCGGGCGCCAGGCCCTCGCCGATGAGCACCAGGCGGGTCGAGCGGTCGCCGTCCGGCCAGGCGTCCAGCCAATCCAGCGGATGGAAGACATGGCGCACGCCGTGGATCACCGCCGGCCGCTCCGGCGCTTCGGCGACGGCGACCAGGCCTTTGACGCGCAGCAGCGCCGGCCCGTAGGTCTCCGCCAAGGCCTCCAGGAAGAGCGGCAATGCCGCCGCGCGGACGGGCGGCGCGCGTCGCAGCGTGACCGAACCGACGCCGCCATGGGCATCATGATGATCGTGATGATCGTGATGATTGTGCGGTTCGGGCTCGGCGATGGCGGCGGCCCATTGCGG
>DAINCG010000466.1:0-1008 GCA_036732525.1 Pseudomonadota bacterium
GCCGTCCCGGCCGGAGCGGTTCGCCGGCCTGAAGGCGTTTATCAAGAGCGTGGCCCCCGGCGTCATCATGTTCTTCCTGGCCTTCGTGTTCGTCCAGACGGTCGAGCTCGACCTGAAGCGGGAGGCCTTCAACGCCGACGCGGCGGAGAAGATCAAGACGTTCGTCGATCGGCTGCTCGGCGAGGAAGCGGCGACGGCCCCGCAGTCGGAAATCGACGCGACCGGCATCGCGCTCGGCGGGTTCGGCGGCGCGGCGGCGCTGCCGCTGCTCGAGGTTCTGGAGCGAAGCGACGCCCGGCGCGGCGCGTCGGCGGTGCTCGGCCTCGGCCACGCGGCCCGGGTCGCGCCCGACCTCGTCTGCCCGACCCTCGGCGACGCCATCGCGGACGTGACCGACGCCTATGTCTGGACGACGCAGAAGGGCGCGGCGGAGGCCGCCGGCGTCGCAGGCTGCGCGGCGGCGCTGCCGGCGCTCCAGGCGCTGCGGCGGGACCCGCCGCTGGATGCGCGGGACCCGGACCGCCAGGGCAATTTGAACATTGCGCTGGACAAGGCGATCCAGCGGATCACGGCGGCGAACGCCCGGAGGAGAGGATGGTTCGAACGTCATTTCGACTGGTGACGCGCCCGCTGTTCGCGGGCGTCTTGACGCTCCTCGCCGCCGGCGCGGCCGCCGCGCCCGCCGCGGCCAGCATCCAGGGATGCAACGACAATGGAGCGGAAGACCGGGTCAAGGTTCTCGTCGGGTCCGTGCAGGAGCTGTTCAACTCCGCCGGCGTCGTCCTCGCCCGCCGCATCAGCGCCAGTCTGGAGATGCGCTTCGAGCGGGCGGAGACGGAATTGCAGGCCGCGGCGGCGGTGCTCTATTGCGACGGCCGCATGTTCGACACCGCGAGCGCCTACACCAACGGCGTGGTCGATCGCCTGAACGACGAGCGCGTGCTGCTCGACATCAGCATGCGCAAGGACCACGATTATGTCGTCGCGACATATGTGGTCGTGCCGGTG
>DAINCG010000466.1:1019-3411 GCA_036732525.1 Pseudomonadota bacterium
TCGAGGACCGGGACGCGGCGATGGGCGGCTTCCACCAGGCGCTCTACAAGGGCGCCGCGCTGACCGGCGGGCCGGAAACGCTGTTCAAGGGCAACGCCGAAATCCACCTGCTGGCCGCGTTGGCCCTGGCGCTTCGCAGCGAGAAGTTGGCCGCGTTTCTTTCCAACAATGCGGATACGCAGCGCCAGATGCTGACCCAGGCCCGCGCCCTTTACTGCGACGCCGTCGGCGCCGCGGATGCGGCGACGCCCGGCACGGATGCGACCGGCCTCGCCATGGACGAGTGGCGCCGCCTCAAGACCTTCGCCGAAACGCGCGCCAAGGCGCTCTTCACGGGCGCGGGCGGCATGGTCCCGGCCTATGGCGCCGTCGCGTCGGAACTCGGCGGCGACGGGTCGTGTCTTCCGGCCGGGAGCGAACCGCAATGAGCGCGCGCATCCCCCTCCGCCTCTGCCGTGCGGCCGGAGGCCTCCTGGCGCTCGCCGCCGCCATGGCGGCCCCGGGCGTCGCCAATGCCGGCGCCGCCGCATCCTGCGACCGGCCGTTCATCTTCCAGGGCTCGCCGGCCAATGTCGTGCCGATCACCTACCGTGCGACCACGGTCAACGAGACGGACGCCGACGCGGACTTCCGCCGCCGGCTGTATGCGACGGCGCGGCGGCTGACCTGGCTGTTCAAGTTGCAGAACTGGCACCGCCCGACCTATGGCGGGCTTGGCGCCGTCGCCCATTTTGAACGTATCAACCAGTGCGCGCCGGACGAAATGCTGCGGGAACTGGTGCTCGACGATCGGATCCGGCAGGGCCAGGCCGTCGTCGTGCTGGAAGGCCGGATCTACATCGAAGGCGAGCAGATCTTCGTCCAGTCGCGCCTTCGCGGCCTCCGCCGGAACGACGCCCATTTCGACCGCTATGAGGACCCGCTCTCCCGCTATTTCGCGGGCGAGCGGCTTACGGCGGAGATCGGCGCGGGGGGCGCCCGGCGGACCCTCGCCGCCGAACTGCCGCCGCTCGACATCACCTTCGCGCCGCGCGCGCTAACCTTCGCCGACCTCGACCGGATCGACAGCGCTTTCCAGGAGGCCAACAGAGTCTATGCGCGGCCCGACCTCGCGTCGTCCAGCCGCGTCCTCGACTTTGCCGAAGGGCTGGAGCGGGCGTTCAGCGTGCAGATCGTCGAAGGCGGCTGGATTCGCGCCGACGACGGCCGCGGCGATGTCGCGGGCTTCATCAAGGTGAACCCGGAAAGCGTCCGTTTCCTGACCGAAAAGCTGCCGGAACTCGACGCGCTCCACGGCATCCTGGGCTATCTCCGCCTGCAGCAGGCGCGCGCCGCCGCGCAGTACGCCCCGGATCGCGATGGAGAGCCTGGAGACCTTCGTCGTCGGAACCCGGGAGGCGAACGATCCGACGGCCGCCGCCTTCGCCCACGCCCTCTACGGCGCCATCGCCGGCGGCGACCTGGGCGACTGGACGACCGCGCGGCGGCGCTTCATCCAGGCGGCGAAGCTGAAGCCCTATGTCGGCGCCTGGCGCGGCTTGCTGGGCGTGGCCAACGCCGCCCTCTGCTGCGGCGATCGCCCCGAGCCCGGCCACGGCGACCCCGCCGCCAACTTCGCCCGCTCCCTCTCTCTGGAGCCGGGCGACCTGTCGGCGCTCCGGAATCTCGACAGCTTCCTCGGCGTCTTGAACGTGATGAACGCAGAGGGGCGAGCGCCGCGGGGCGTCAACGTCGAGAACCTTGCGCAGCGGCGGCAAGCGGTCGAACGGGCAGCACGGCAGCAGCGCTGAGGTTTGGTTTGTTTCAGCGTTAATGTTGCGGCTACCATTGCCGAGTCGCGTTATGGAATGACAGGCGAAGATATTGGGGGCGGACACAGTCGATCCGGGATTTTTCGGCTATCTCGCCGCCGCACTGTCCTGGGGTTGGCGCGTTTTTCTGTTCGTTTCCGGGGGCATAGTCGCGCTCCTGACGGTCGCTGGCGTCATTTATACCATCGTCGCCAATCCTTCTGCGGAAGCCAAAGCAGAGAATTACCGCGAACTCCTGGCGCCCTTGCAGGCGCACCGAGATTGGGAACGCCGCTATCTGGCGATGCTGATTTGGGCGGAGGTCAGGTTGCTAAGGTGGTTCGGGAGACGCTGGGGGTGGCCCGCATTCGATCGCTGTATCACGATCGCTCTGATCTACCCCTTAATCGCTCTTCTGTTGGCCTGGGTTTTCGGCGGCCTGCCTAGCATAGCAGGGGAGCCGGTGTTTCCCGTAATCGAGTCATTTCCGGAGCGTTTGGCGCGTGCAGGCGGGCTTTTGATTGCTCTTCTCGTTGCCGGGACGTTCATTGTGTGGGGCTCAAGTGATCCATTTTTTCATAGGTCACTGAAAAGGCTCCCCC
>DAINCG010000467.1:0-3400 GCA_036732525.1 Pseudomonadota bacterium
TTCGGCCTCGGCATAGCGCTGGTACATGCGGAACAGCTCGGCGGCGAACAGCGCGGCCTCGTCGCCGCCAGTGCCGGGCCGGACTTCCAGGATCGCGTTGCGTTCGTCGTCGGCGTCCTTCGGCAGCAGCGCGATCCGGACCGCCTGTTCGGCCGCTTCGAGCTTTTTCTGAAGCGCCGGCCGCTCCATTTCGGCCAGCTCGCGCATCTCGGCGTCGGACTCCCTGTCCGCCACGATCTCGTCGAGACCCCGGACCTCTTCCCGGAGCGCCAGCAGGCCGCGCGTCGCCTCCGCGACCGGTTCGAGTTCGGCATATTCGCGGCTGAGCTTGGCGAACTCGTCCGCGTCGAAGCTCTCCGACGCCATGCGCGCCGAGAGCTCCTCGACCCGGTCCAGCACCTGCTGCAGCTTCTCGTCGATGCTCATCGCGGCCTGGCCAGCAACTGGACGAGGTCGTCGAGCGGCGCTTCCCGCTGGTCGCCGCTCGCCATGTCGCGAACGACGGCGATGCCCTTGGCGAGCTCGTCGTCGCCCAGGATCACGACCGTATGGGCGTTCGCCTTCGCGGCCCGCGCCATCCGCCGCTTCAGGTTGCCGGAATAGCCGATGTCGACCGCGACGCCCTTGCCGCGCAGCGCATAGGCGAGCTGACGAAGCCGCCGCTCCGCCGCGTCGCCGATCGGGGCGAGCGCCACCGGCCGCGGCGCTTCCGGCGCCGGCAGCGTCTGGTCGGCCAGCATGGCGAGCCGCTCGATCCCGCCGGCCCAGCCGACGCCCGGCGTTTCCGGCCCGCCCATGACGCCGACGAGGCCGTCATAGCGCCCGCCGCCGATCACGGTGCCCTGGGCGCCGAGCGCTTCCGTCACGAATTCGAAGGCGGTGTGGCAGTAGTAGTCGAGGCCGCGCACCAGGCGCGGGTCGCGCTCATAGGCGACGCCGATGTCGTCGAGGCCCTGGCGCACTTCGTCGAAGAAATCGGCGGCGGCGGGCGTGAGGTAGTCGTCATAGACCGGCGCACCCGCGACGATGTCTCGGTCGGCCGCGTCCTTCGAGTCGAGAATGCGCAGCGGGTTCTTGTCGAGCCGCGCCAGGCTGTCCTCGGAGAGATTGTCCTTGTGGGCGGAGAAATACTCCACCAGTGCGGCCCGATAGGCGTCCCGGCTGTCCGCGTCGCCGAGCGTGTTCAGGTGCAGGGTCGTCCGGTCCAGCATATTCAGCGCGGCGAGCGTCTGCGCGGCGAGCGCGATCACTTCGACGTCGCCGGCCGGGCCTTCGACGCCGAACAGCTCGACGCCGATCTGGTGGAACTGGCGCTGGCGGCCCTTCTGCGGCCGTTCGTACCGGAACATCGGGCCGGCATAGTAGAACTTGAGCGGCAGCGCATTCTGCAATTTCACCGCGATATAGGCGCGCGCCACGCCCGCGGTGTTCTCGGGGCGGAGCGTGATGCGCTCCCCGCCGCGATCCTCGAAGGTGTACATCTCCTTCGTCACAACGTCGCTGACGTCGCCGAGGGTGCGGGCGAAGACTTCGGTGAACTCGAACACCGGCGTTTGGATTTCGCCATAGCCGTAGCATTCGGCCACGGCGCGCGCGGCTTCCGTCACGCGACGGTGCCGGCGCGCGTCTTCCGGGAACAGATCGACGGTCCCGCGGACCGGGCGTACGGACATGCAGGGGGCTCGCTTGCTATTCCGCGGCGGCGGCGGCCGCGCGTTCTTCCTCGATTTCGGCGGCCTTGGCCTCGATCTGAGCCACCAGGTGGTCGACCAGATCGACGTCGGTGATGCGATGGTCCGGCAGGCCGCCGACATAGACCATGTGCGTGCCCTTACCGCCGCCGGTGACGCCGACGTCGGTCTCGCGCGCCTCGCCGGGGCCGTTCACGACGCAGCCGATCACGGAGACGGTCATCGGCGTGGTGATGTGGGCCAGCCGGTCTTCCAGCACCGCGACCGTGTTGATCACGTCGAACTGCTGGCGGGCGCAGGACGGGCAGGAAATCACGTTGACGCCGCGATGGCGGAGGCCGAGCGACTTCAGCATTTCGAAGCCGACCTTGACCTCTTCGACCGGGTCGGCCGAGAGCGACACGCGCAAGGTGTCGCCGATCCCGGCCCAGAGCAGGGAGCCGATGCCGATCGCGCTTTTCACCGTGCCGGTGCGCAGTCCGCCCGCTTCCGTGATGCCGAGATGCAGCGGGTAGTCGCAGGCGTCGGCTAGACCCTGGTAGGCCGCGACCGCCAGGAAAACGTCGGACGCCTTCACGCTGATCTTGAACTCGAAGAAGTCGTGGTCTTCCAGGATGCGGGCGTGTTCCAGCGCGCTTTCCACCAGGGCTTCGGGGCAGGGCTCGCCATAGCGCTCCAAAAGGTGCCGCTCCAGGCTGCCGGCGTTCACGCCGATCCGCATGGAGCAGCCGTGGTCCTTCGCCGCCTTGACGACGTCCCGCACGCGGTCGGCCGAGCCGATGTTGCCGGGGTTGATGCGCAGGCATGCGGCGCCGGCCTCCGCCGCCTCGATCGCCCGGCGATGGTGGAAGTGGATGTCGGCGACGATCGGCACGGTCGCGGCGCGGACGATATCCTTCAGAGCCTTGGTGGAATCGACGTCGGGGCAGGAGACGCGGACGATATCGACGCCCGCCGCTTCCGCGCGCCGGATCTGGTCGATCGTCGCGCCGGCGTCGCTGGTCGGCGTGTTGGTCATCGTCTGCACGGTGATCGGCGCGCCGCCGCCAACGGGCACGCCGCCGACGTGGATGCGCCGGGAGGCGCGCCGTTGGATGTCGCGATAGGGACGCACGCTCATTGCAATGTCCCGTTTCTGCAGAAGGGCATGTGGCAGCATATAGCCTGTCGGGGCCTACGGCCCAAGGGGCCGGCCGGCGGGCGACGGTCCGCTCCGCCTATTGCGCACCGGCGAGCAGGTCGTCGGCGTCAAGGCTGACGTCGCGCACGACGCGGCCGTGGCCGCCGAGGGAGGGCGCCAGGCGCCCGTCCACCCGGATTTCGAGGCCGCCGGCGTTGCCGACCGTCATCTTCAGGCCGCGCCGGTCGGGCGCCGGCAGCGTCTCGCCGCGCTCAAGCACGCGCGAGAACAGCACCTTGCCGGTCTTGATCGACTTGATCTGGATCCAGGTGTCCGCGATCGCAGTCAGCACGACTTCGCCGGCGGCGGGCGGCGGCGCGGCCTGCGGCGCCTGGGTCGTCGCGGCGACGGCATAGCCCGGCGCGTAGCCGCCCGGGTTCGTCGCGGCCATGGCGGGGCCGGGCGCGGGAATCGACCATTGGCTGTGCGCCGGCGCGGCGAGGCGCGGCGCCGGCAGGTTGGCCGCCAGCGCGTCGGGGGCCGGCAGCGGGGCGCGGCCAGCGCCGGCCGCGGCCTCGGCGACGGCGCG
>DAINCG010000468.1:0-3386 GCA_036732525.1 Pseudomonadota bacterium
ATCGACGGCGGGGCGCGCGAAGGCGCAGGGCGGCGATGCGGGGTCGCCTTCGGTCGGCGGTCTCATGAACCGGTCGGGCGTGCGGGCGCGGTCCTCGCCCGGCAGGCCGCCGCCGATGACGACCGCTCGGCCCGCGAAGAGGCGGCGCAGCGCCTCGGCGTCGTCGCAGGCCAGGACGTCCGCGACGCTCGCCGCGGGCAGCGTCACAAGCGGCGCCGGCGGGGTGATCAAGACGTCGTCGATGCGCTCGGATTTCGCCATGGCGGCGGATAGGGTCGGCAGCGCGCCGCCATTTGGCAAAGGCTGGGCCTGGCGGATGCGTCGCGCGACGCCGTCCGGATCCGGCTCATAGGCGACAGACGCGAGGCCCCGGCCGCGCGCGGCAAATTGGAAGCGCCGCGCCAGGTCGATCTTGCCGCTGACGCCGATCTGCATGCGCCCGGCGCGGGCCTCCCGGCTGAGCAGGGTGAGGAAGGCCGCGTCGTAGCCTTCGAGCGGCCGCGCCTCGCCGAACTGCAGTCCGGCGCTGTCGAAAGCCATGATGAAGTCGAGCGCGACCGTCGTCGCGCCGTGGTCGAGCGCCTTTTCGGCGACCTCCGCCCAGATGGGCGACATCAGAACGCGGGGCAGGTGACGCAGGCGCTCTGAGGCGACGCTCTTCGCGTCGAGCAGCACGGCGGCGACCTTGCCGTCGGCGAGCGTGCGGTCCGGGGCTGCGCGCCAGCGGCTGGCGGCGGCGGCGTCGTCGGCCAGTCCGTCGAGCGCCGTGAACGGCAGCAGGCTCGCGGCCAGCGCCGCCAGCAGGCCCGCCGCCAGGACGAACGCAAAGATGATGCGCCGGCGCATGGGCGGGCCTGCTTCGGCCTAGCGCCGAACGACGGTGACGCCTGTTCCCCGGGCGACGGTCGCCGCGGCGACGCCGCCACGGCCGCCGATCAGCGCGAGTTCATAGACCGCGCCCGGCGTCAGCGCCGGCAGGTTCTTCGGCCATCGGGCGAGCGGGCCGTCAACCGTGATCCGGCCGAGGGCCTTGCCGTCCTGGCGCACTTCGATCGCGGTGACGCCCTTTGCCAGAATGGCGAAGACCGGGCGCGGATTGAGCGCCGCCGGGACGCCGTCGCCCCGCATGACGACGGCGGCGACGGCCGTCGCATCGTCCGAGAAGCGGAGATCGGCCGGGCACTCAACCTGCTCGCGGCTGACGACCTCGCCGGTCGTCTCGACGCCGAGCGCGTCGATGGCGACGTCGCCGCCGCGCAGATGCGTTTCGGCGCAGGCGGCATAGTGCATGACGATTATTTCCCCGCTCGCCCCCAGGCGGTAGCGCGCGCCCGGCGATGCTTCGGAGAACGGGACGGGCATCGGGTCGACGTCGCCCCGCGCGTCGACGATCAGCGCGACCGGCGCCGCCGCGGCGGCGGCGCTCGCGACTACCGCGCCGATGAAGGCGAACGTTACGGCGAAGCGATGGAGCCGATGGCTCGGCATGATTGCGGCCTCCTGGACTTAATCGTCCCTATGTCTACCGAAATACATAGGCGAAACGGGCGTTTCAGCCAAAACAGGATGCGGAATCCGTACGGCCGTCACTAAATTCGATGCCCGAATGTGCTATTGTCGAAAGCGTAATGCGAACGAGAGCCTGATGAACAGGAGATCGAATATGCGTGCGTTTTCCCGCCGCCTGCTGACCGGGGCCGCCTGCGTCGCGCTGATTGCCGCGGTTGGCGCCTGCGCGCCGAACGGCAAATCGTCGAGCGCGCCGCCGCAGAAGGAGCGGACCGTGGCGTCGGCGCCGATCAAGAGCGTCGATCCGAACACGCAGCCCGTCGCCAACCGCCGGCTGGATCGCGCCGAAATCCGCGAGGCGCAGTCGCTGTTGAACAAGCTCGGCTACGAGGCCGGGCCTGCCGACGGGATTGTTGGGCGACGGTCGAAGCGGGCGGCGATCGACTATCAGACCCAGATCGGCGTCGCCTCGGACGGCGTTTTCGACACGCTGCTGCTGGCGCGATTGCGCAATTCGGCTGAGACCGGCGCGGGCGCCGCGTCCGGGCCGGCGACGGCAAGCGCGGCGCCGGCGCCGAAGCCCAAGCCCAAGCCCAAGCCCAAGCCCGCCGCGGTGAAGCCGACGGAATCGAAGCCCGCGGCGGCGGAGCCGAAGCGCGACTATTACTATGATGGCGGCGCCGATGGCGGCGGCGGCGGCGGAGGCGGCTGGTAAGCCGGCTCGGCCGGAAGCAATTTATCTCGCGGCGTGTCGACGAAAGAGGTTTGCCATGTTGCGGACGGTTCTCCTTGGTTTGGCCGGGGCCTTGGCCGCATCCCTGACGCTTGTGGCCGCGGCGCCGGCCGAGGCGCAGACTCTCCGTGCAAGCGTCACGCGGGAGCTCGTGCGCGGCCTTGGCGCGCTCGATCGTTTCGGCCCGAAGGACGACGCATCGCCGCGTCGGCGGTACGCGATCGTCGTCGGCAATGCCGCCTACGACCATATCGAGGGCTTGAAGAACGCAACGGCGGACGCGCAGGCGGTCGCGGCGTTTCTCCGTGAGAACGACTTCATCGTTTTCGACAAGTATGACGTCGACAAACGGCACTTCGAGCGGCTGCTTCGCCAGGCGCTGTTGGAGTTCGAGCCGGAGTCCGAGGTGGTCTTCTACTATGCCGGCCACGGCATACAGATCGGTCGGCGCAATTACCTGCTGCCGACGGACGTCACGTTGAGCAACGTCCATGACGTCGCGTTCGAGACCGTCACGTTGGACCAGCTGCTCGCCCTGCTCGCGTCGCGGTCCCGCCTGCAACTCGTCATTCTGGACAGCTGCCGGGAGAATCCCTTTTCCGCCCTGAAACTTGCGACGGGTCTCGATGCGACGCTCTTTGAGACCGACGCCGGCTTTTCGACGATGACAGCGCCGATCAACTCGCTGCTGTCGTTCTCGACGTCGCCCGGCGCGGTCGCGCTCGACGGCGATGCGGGCAAGAACAGCCCGTTCACCGCGGCGCTGGTTGAGACGGCGCGCGCCGATCCAAGCAACAGCATCACGAGCATCCTCTCGGAGGTGCGACAGCAGGTCTATCGCGAGACGAACGGCCGCCAGGTGCCCTGGGAAAGCTCGACCCTGGTCGAGCCGTTCCTGTTCCGGGCGAAGGCGGACGCCTCGGAGGCGATCGCGGCGCCGGCTGAGACGCGGCGGCCCGAAGCGGGCGCAGTGGCGAAACCGTCCCGCGAGCAATTGCCGCCGCCCAAGGAGGCGATCTCCTCCGCGGCGCCGGCGGATGCGTCCGAAACGGCGGTGGCGTCCGCCGCCGCGCCGACGGCGACCGATGCGTCACGTCCGGCGGAGGATGCGCCCGTACCGGGTTCGGCTGATGCGACGGATGCG
>DAINCG010000469.1:0-710 GCA_036732525.1 Pseudomonadota bacterium
CGACCGCGTCGGCGGCGGTGCGCCGATCAAGGTGGACATCCGCCTGATCTGCACGTCGAACCGCGATCTCGAATCGAGCGTCGCGGCCGGCGACTTCCGGGAAGACCTCTATTTCCGCATCAACGTCGTGACCCTGACGCCGCCGGCCCTCCGGGAACGGCCGCAGGACATCCTGCCGCTGGCGGAGCACTTCGTGCGGAAATACTCCGCCGCCAACGGCGTCGATACGCGCCCCTTCTCGACCGACGCCAAGCGCGCGATGCTGGCTCATTCCTGGCCCGGCAACGTGCGGGAACTGGAGAACGCGATGCACCGCGCCGTTCTGCTGGCGACGGGAGACGTAATCGAGCCGACGGCCATCATGCTGACCAGCAAGTTCGCCGACCAGGCCGCGCAGCGCCAAGCCGCCGCCGCCCCGGCGGCGCCGGTCGCCGCCCCGATTGCGGCGCCCGCGGCCAAGGACGCGCCTGACAGCGAAGGCGGCATGGGCTGACTCGTCGGCCGAACCGTCGCGGACGTCGAGCGCGACCTGATCATCGACACGCTCGAGCATTGTCTGGGCAACCGGACGCACGCCGCCAATATCCTCGGCATTTCGATCCGTACGCTTCGGAACAAGCTGAAGCAGTATGCCGGCGAAGGCGTGCGCGTGCCGCCCGCCGCCATGCAGCATCAGCCCTACGCCTGACCCCCGTTCCCTCTAGCAGCGG
>DAINCG010000469.1:744-3351 GCA_036732525.1 Pseudomonadota bacterium
GGGTTCGACCCGCGCGCCATCGGGCGCGCGGCGTTCCGTGGCGACGTCTTCCTGGCGCTCGCCATCGTCGCGGTGCTGACCGTTCTGATCCTGCCGCTGCCGACATGGCTGCTGGACGTCGCGCTCGCCATCTCGATCACCTTCTCCGTCGTCGTCCTGATGACGTCGCTGTTCATCGAAAAGCCGCTCGATCTCTCGTCATTTCCGACGATTCTGCTGGTTGCGACGATGCTGCGGCTTTCGCTCAACCTCGCCTCGACGCGCCTCATTCTGGCGAACGGGCACGAAGGCATGGGGGCGGCCGGGTCCGTCATCGAGGCCTTCGGCACCTTCGTCATGGGTGGCAACTTCGTCATTGGCCTGATCGTCTTCATCATCCTGGTCCTGGTGAACTTCGTCGTCATCACCAAGGGCTCCGGACGCATCGCGGAAGTGGCAGCGCGCTTCAACCTGGACGCCATGCCCGGCAAGCAGATGGCGATCGACGCCGATCTCTCAGCCGGCCTGATCGACGAAGAGCAGGCGCGCACCCGCCGCAAGGCGCTCGAGGAAGAGAACGCCTTCTTCGGTTCGATGGACGGCGCGGCGAAGTTCGTGCGCGGCGACGCCATCGCCGGCCTGCTGATTACGCTGATCAACATCGTCGGCGGCATCATCGTCGGCTCCGCGCAGGGCGGCCTCAGCCTCGGCGACGCCGCGCGCACCTACACCATGCTGACGGTCGGCGACGGTCTCGTCTCCCAGATCCCGGCGCTGGTCGTCTCGACCGCCGCGGGTCTGCTCGTCTCCAAGGCGGGCGTTACGGGCTCCACGCACAAGGCGCTCTTCGGCCAGCTCGGCGGCTATCCGGTTGCGCTCGGCGTCAGTTCCTTCCTGACCGCGGGCCTGGCGCTGGCGCCCGGCCTGCCGGCCGCGCCGTTCCTGCTGATGTCCGGCGGCGCCGGCTATCTCGCCTACAAATCGAGCCGCCGCCAGGCCAAGGAAGCGGAGGAACAGGAAGCGGCCGTCGTCGCCGCCGAAGCCCCGCCGGCCGAAGCGCCGATCTCCGCCTCGCTCCACATCGACGAGATCCGGCTGGAGCTCGGCTACGGTCTCCTGCCGATGGTGAACGGCTAAGAGGGCGCGCGCCTCACCGACCAGATCAAGGGGCTGCGCCGCCAGCTCGCCGGCGACATGGGTTTCGTGCTGCCCGCCGTCCGCATCCAGGACAACATGCAGCTGCCGGCCAACGGCTACCTCGTCCGCATCAAGGAAATTTCCGCCGGCGAAGGCGAGCTTCGGCCGAACATGCTGCTGGTCATGGACCCCCGCGGCGAGGTGATCGAGCTGGCGGGCGAGGATACGGTCGAGCCGACCTTCGGCCTCGCCGCCAAATGGATCGACCCGTCCGACCGCGAGGAAGCGCAGTTCCGCGGCTACACCGTGGTCGACCCGGCGACCGTCATCACGACCCACGTGACCGAGATCGTGCGCGACCACACCGCCGACCTCCTGTCCTATGCCGAGACCCAGAAGCTGGTCGACGAACTGGGGCCGGAGCACAAGCGCCTTGTCGACGAAGTCATCCCGTCGAACATCTCGATGGGCGGCCTGCAGCGCGTGCTGCAGAACCTGCTGCAGGAACGCGTCTCGATCCGCGACATGCCGGCCATCCTGGAAGGCATTTCGGAAGCGAGCAGCTTCACCCGCAACATCGCCATGATCACGGAGCATGTCCGCAGCCGGCTCGCGCGCGGCCTCTCCGACGCCAATGCCGGCGCGGACGGCGTGCTGCGCCTCGTCGCCCTGTCGGCCAACTGGGAGAACGCTTTCGCGGAATCCCTGGTCGGCGAAGGCGAAGAAAAGCAGCTCGCGATGGCGCCGAGCCAACTGCAGCAGTTCATCGAGGCGGTCCGGCAGACATTCGACCGGCACGCGCTGATGGGCGAGGCCCCCGTGCTGCTGACCAGCCCGGCGATCCGGCCCTACGTCCGCTCGATCGTCGAACGCTTCCGTCCGATGACCGTGGTGATGAGCCAGGCGGAAGTCCATCCGCGCGCGCGCATCCGCACCGTGGCGCAAGTCTGACGAAATAGGAGACGGCTGACGCGATGCGCATACACGCGATCCGAAAACCGACCCTCCAGGCGGCGCTGCAGGAGGTCCGCGAACGCTTCGGCGACGACGCGATCGTCCTCGACACGGTCGAAGGCCCGGAGGGCGCAACCGTCCGCATCGGCGTCGAAGCCGTCGCGCGCCCGGAGCCGGCCCCATCGCCTGCCGCGCCGGACGCGCCTGTCGCATCCAGCGCGCCGCCCGAAGCCGCGCCGAGCGCGCGCCCGGCGCCCACGCCGGAAAAGCCGCCCACCCCGCCGCCGTCGCTTGTCGCGGAGCAGATCGCGGAAGCGCTCGCCTGGCATGGCGCGCCGCCGCTGGTCGCCCGCAGCCTGCTGCTCGCAATCGAGTCCGCCGGCGACCTCTCGGCCGAAGCCGCCCTCGCCGACGCCCTGGAGCGCGTCTTCCGGTTCGGACGCCCCGAAGGCCTCGCCGGGCCGATGGCCCTCGTCGGCCCGCCGGGCGCCGGCAAGACCGCGACGCTCGCCAAGCTCGCCGCCGCCCGATCGCTCG
>DAINCG010000470.1:0-3276 GCA_036732525.1 Pseudomonadota bacterium
AGCATCGGATGCCGACAATGGGCGCGCGGGTTCTGATCAATGCAAGCTGGTATAAGTTATAAGATTATTACTGGTTAAATATTTTAACTATGCGGCACGCAAAGGTCCTCGAGTGCGGCGATGGATTTAAATAGACTGCGATTGATAGCTGTTTTTTTTGATAATCTGTTTCATGCCTGCGCAACTTTTTGGAGCACAGGACGTCGCAGAAAGATTTTTCCCAACTGGGATCTACTTCTGGTCGGAGGACCATCGCATGACGGACGCCCGGACCGCGACGCGGAACGTCGCGTCGTTTCGACTGGCGATCGGGCCGGACGGCGCGGCGGCGGTCTCCTTGCGGTCGACCTGGACGGACGCGATGTTCGACGCCAAGGTGGCGCCGTATCAGGACTGGATCATCGTGCCGGGAGAACTGGTCCGGCCGGAGAGCATGGCCGACATCGCCTGCGAAGGCGCGGGGCGGATCGCGGCCGTGGATGCGGCGGCGGCGCGGATTGTGTTCGATGGCGACGGGCCCTGCGGCGGCGAGGTTCGCTGCGCCATCGAGGGCGCTGCGGCGCTCCTGTGCGAAATCGATCTCGGCCGTCCGATCGAGCGGCCGAAGCGGCTGCTGCGGCAGCGGGACTGAGGCATGCGGGGACAGCCGGCGGAGACAGGCGAAGCGCCGCCCTATTCCCGGCGACAGTGGGCGCTCGCGGTCAATCTGGCGGCGCTGCTGGGCTGGGCGGCCGTCGTGCTCCCGGACGCCGTGGACAGCGGCTGGCGGCTTCTGGCTTGGTCGGCGATCGTCGGGCTGCCGATCGCGTTCCTGGCGTGCTGGGCGATCGCCGCTCCCATTCTTCGCCGCGTCATGCGCCGCCCGGTTTCCTGGGCGCGCGCCGCCGGTTGGGGGGCCGTCGTCTCGGGCCTGATCGCCGGCGTCGGCGTCGCGATCGACCGGGCTGCTGCGCTGGCTCGATCCGAACTTCACCTCCACGGTGACCGACGGCGAGCGCGTCCGGTCGGTCGATGGCGTCCTGACGGCCTATGGCTGGCTGAAGCTCGGCGAGTCGGCGGCGCTGTTCGTCCTGACTGGCGTCGCGATCGCGTTGATCCTGCGGGCCTGCATCGGCCCGGGCCGAAGGCCTACTCCGCCGCTCGCGGCGCACGCACCCCCCGATCCGCCGCGTTCAACTCCCCGAGTCGCGGCAGCACCTCCTCCGAGAAGAGCCGCAGGTTGTCCATCGTCTCCGCGTGGTCGAGCGTGCCGCCCTGGCCCATCAGGAGGAGGTGACCGAAGCCGCCGACCATGCCGTGAAAGGACTTGATCTGGGCGTAGACGTCGTCGGGCGTGCCGGCGAAGACGGTGCAGGCTTCGATCAGGTCCTCGATGCTGGCCTCGGTCTGCTTGATCGGCTTGCCGGACGGCGTCTTGAAGGCGTGGAGGCCGCCTGCGTTCGGGCCGGCGGCGAGCTGGGCCGCGCGGACGTCGGTGCGCATGTAGCCGGGCGGGCGCGCGAACTGGGCGGCGACCAGGGGGCTGGTGCGGGCTGGTGCGGACATAGCCCGCGATCTTGTCGGCGCGGGCGATCCCCTCCGCCCGGGTCCGGCCGACGCCGACGAGCGCGCAATAGGCGAAGCGATCGACGCCCGTCTCCAGGCCCATCGCCTCCCGCGTCGTCCGGTAATTGTGAAAGAGGTCCTTCGCGATTATGCCGGACAGCAGGGTCGCGATGACGTGGCCGCGCTCGGCGATCGCCGGCGCGCTCGACGGGCTGGTCGAGGTGATCCAGATCGGCGGGTGCGGGTCCTGGTAGGGCCGGGGCCAGACGTTGACGTTCCGGTAGTGGAAGTTCTCGCTCTCCCAGTTGAACGGGCCGTCGCGGGTCGAGAGCGCTTTCAGGATGAGGTCGTGCGCCTCCCAGAACCGCTCCATCTGGCCGACCGGGTTGGCGTTGGTCGGGCCGATCTCGTAGGGCGAGCCGCGCACCAGGCCGAGCTCCAGCCGGCCGCGGCTGATCATGTCGATCATCGCGGCCTCTTCCGCGACGCGGATCGGGTCCGGCCGGTTGGCGATCGGGTTGCCGAGCGCCAGGAGGCGCGCCCGCTTCGTTTCCCGCGCCAGGATCGCCAGGATCAGATTGCAGGCGGCCGACAGGCAGGTCGCGGTCGAATGGTGCTCGTTCACCATGATGTTGAGGCCAAGTTCGTCGCAGGCCGCCCATTCGTCGAGATGGCGCTGGTAGATGTCGGCGGCCTTGTCCCGGTCGATCCGGCCGTTCGGCAGGGTGACGCGGAGCTCGGTCTCCCCGACCCAGGCTTCGGGATACGCGGCTTCGGAGAAGTGCCAGACCTGCATGGGAGCCTCCCTTTCGGTCAGAATTGCGCCGTGGCGATCCGGCGCGCCGTTTCGGCCGCCCGTTCGCGCGTCGGGTAGTGGGCAGCACCGGGGATCGTCTCGAACCGGGCGTCGGGCAGGAGCGCGGCATAGGCCTTGCCGTATGCAGGCGAGACGACGCCGTCGGCGGCGCCCCAGAGCACCAGGGCCGGAACCCGCGCCCGGCGGAGCCAGCGGGGCAGGCCGGGATCGTGCATGTAGGGCTTCCAGCCGTAGAGCGCGAACGCCTCCTCAGACCGGGCGGCGGCCAAGCCTGCGTCCTTGTCCGCCGGCGGCGGCGGGGCGGCGGCCGGGGCGGCCCATTCGAGGCGCTGCAATTCGGCGGGCGGCAGGCTGTGGAAGTCGGCGATGTCGCGCTGGTCGCGCCCGGCGAACTTGACGCCGAGGGCGTCGATCAGGACGAGCCCGCCGATCCGGGCAAGGTCCCGCGTCGCCATCTCGGCCGCGACCCAGCCGCCGAAGGAGGCGCCAACGACGAGCGTATCCCTGAGGTCGAAGGCTTCGAGATATTCGAGCGCGAAGCTCGCGAGGTCGCCGACCCGCGTGACGCCGGCCGGCCGGTCGGACATGCCGAAGCCCGGCAGCCAGGGCGCATGCACGTCGAAGCCGGCCTCCGCCAAGGCCGCCAGAAAGGGCGTGTCGGCGGCGGGGCCGTCCTTCGGGTGGAGGTAGAGCAGCGGCCGTCCGCCCCCCTCGAAGCGCAGGCGCTCGATCGCTATGTCCGCGACGACCGTCCGTTCGGCAGCGCTTGCGCCGTCCAGCATGGGAGCCCTCCGCTTCTTCTTTGCGGAAAGCCTAGCGTGCTGTCAGGAGCGGGTCACCCCGCCGCCTGCTGCGGGTCTTCAGACGTCCTTGCCGTCCCGCATCGCCTGCTGGCGGGCGGCCTGGGGGCTGCC
>DAINCG010000471.1:0-3228 GCA_036732525.1 Pseudomonadota bacterium
GGCGACGGACGAGATCTTCGACGCAATCAAAAGCGAGCGGCTGGCGAACCGCGCCGCCCTCGCCGCGACGGAACGGCTTCTGCAGGAACTGCGCGCGGGCGACATCTACGCGCTGCAGGAGAGGTACGTCGCGCTGTTCGATCGGTCGCGGACCCTATCGCTCAATCTGTTCGAGCATGTTCACGGCGAAAGCCGCGACCGCGGCGGCGCCATGGTCGATCTGCTGGAGACCTACCGGTCGGCCGGCCTGGAGCCGGCCAGCGCCGAACTGCCCGACCATCTTCCCGCACTGCTCGAGTTCCTGGCGATGCGGCCGCTGACCGAAGCCGTCGCGATTCTCGCCGATGCGGCGCATATCCTTCGGGCGCTTGAGGCGCGCCTCAATCGGCGCGGCAGCGCCTATGCGGGCGTGTTTCAGCTGCTGGTCGACATCGTGTCGAAACACAAGGGGCGGCTCAGCCAGGAGCAGATGGCGCAGCTTCACGGTCTGCTCGCGGAAGACGACGACGATCCGAACGACCTGGAGCGCCTCGACGCCGCCTGGCAGGAAACGGAGGTGACCTTCGGGCCCGACCCGAACGCCGGCTGCCCCGCCGCCCGTGACATGCTGAACCGGATGTCGCCCCCGCCGTCGGCCACTCCCGTACCCGCCCAACTGGCGAAATAGCGGAGGTTCCCATGCACGACCTCATTTTCGGCATCTACCCCTACATCGCGCTGACCGTTCTGGTTCTCGGGTCGATCGCGCGCTACGAGCGGGATCCGTTCACTTGGAAGTCGAGCTCCAGCCAATTGCTGCGGCGCAAGCAGCTGGTGATGGGCTCCATACTGTTTCACGTCGGCGTCCTGATCATCTTCTTCGGTCATCTGATCGGTCTGCTGACGCCGATCGAAGTGTTCGACGCGTTTGGCATCGGCCATGGCGCCAAGCAGGTGCTGGCCATCCTCGCGGGCGGCGTCGCCGGCGTCATGGCGCTGGTCGGCGGCGGCATGCTTCTGCATCGCCGCATCGTCGATCCGCGCGTGCGCGCCAACTCGTCCTTCGCCGACACCGGAATTCTGGCATTGCTGCTGGCGCAGCTTGTGTTGGGGATCGCCACGATCTTCGTATCGCTGAACCACCTCGACGGGCACGAGATGACGAAGTTCATGGCCTGGGCGCAGGGGATATTCACGTTCAACGCCGGCGCCGCCGAGGTCATTCGGGACGTGCACCCGATCTTCAAGGCGCACCTGTTCCTCGGCCTGACGATCTTCCTGCTGTTCCCGTTCACCCGCCTCGTCCACATGCTGTCCGCGCCCGTGCGCTACTTGTGGCGGCCGGGCTACCAGGTCGTACGGTCCCGGCAGCAGGCGCCGCTGCCCGAACGCCGCGCGGCCACGGAGCGCGCATCATGAGCGGCGGCATCTTTCCGGTCATCTCGGTCGACGGGGAAATCATCCCGCGCGCGGCGATCGTCGCGGAGGCCCAGCACCATCCGGCGGCGCGGAATCGGCCGGGCGACGCGTGGCGCGGGGCGGCCCGGGCGCTGGTCGTGCGCAAGCTGCTGCTGCGGCGGGCGCACGCCCTGGGGCTGACGCCGACGCCCCGCGACCTCGGCGACGGCCGCCGGGAGGCGGGCGAGGAAGCCTTGATCCGGCAGGTGATGGAAGCGGATGTGCGGACGGCGGCGCCGTCGGAAGCGGACGTCCAGGCCTTCTATGCAGCCAATCGGGAGCGGTTTCGCGGCCGAAGGCTCTACGAAGCCTCGCATATCCTGTTCGCTACGGAGCCGGACGACGCCGCGGCCGCCGCGCGCGCCGAGGCTCGGGTCGCGGCGGCGCTCTTGACGCTCCGGGACCGGCCAGAGGCGTTTGCAGCGATCGCCGAAACGGAAAGCGATTGCCCGTCCCGCGCGAACGGCGGCCGGCTGGGCCAGTTCATGGCCGGCGACATGGCGCCGGAATTCGAGGCGGCGCTGGACGATCTCGAACCCGGCGCGATCGGGGAGACGGCGCTGCAGAGCCGGTTCGGTTGGCATGTCGTCCGCCTCGACGCGCGCGCCGAAGGCCATATCCCGCCGCTCGACGCCATTGCGCCGGCCGTTCGCGAGGCGGTCGAGAAACTGCGGTGGACGCAGGCGGCGCACGCGTTTGTCCGGCGTCTCGTCGCCGAGGCGCAGGTCGAAGGGGTGTCCATGCAGGACGCAGCATGACCCCCGCATTCTGGAAGGAGGAGCAAAATGTCGGCTTCGTTGATTTCCGAACGGTTTGCCTACCGTCGCGGCGACGGCGCCACGCCGGTCGACGTCCGTTTGATCGCCCTTCCGCTGGAGTTCCTGGCCGAGGAGCATGTTCGGCAGCGGCGGATCTGCGCCTATCTGGACGCCCTCGCCGTCGCGGGCGGCGGCGACCGCACGATCGCGGCGGATGCGCTGTCGCATATCGTGAACGAGGTGCCGGCGCACACGCTTGACGAGGAAGAGGACCTGTTTCCCCTGCTCCGCCGCCGCGCGGAACCGGAAGACGCGCTGGAAGCGACGCTGTCCAGGTTGGACGGCGATCACGAACGGGGCCGCGAACTCGCTGAAACCGCGAAACCGATCCTGGAGCGGATGGCGCGCGAAGGCTGCGCGTCCGTCGGGGACGCCCGCGGCATGCTGGCGCAACTCGCCGGACACGAGCGCCGGCATCTGATTGTGGAGAACGCGATCATTCTGCCGCTGGCCCATGCGCGGCTGACGCCGTCCGATCTGCGCACGCTCTCCTTGCGGATGGCGGCGCGGCGCGGCCTGAAGCTCGAAGAGATTGAAGCGCGTCCCGGAGCCGTCGATCCGGATGCTTGACGATCTTCTGAAGCGGAATGCGGCGTGGTCCAGCGGGATCCACGCCCGCGCGCCTGGCTATTTCCGGAGGCTGGCCGCCCAGCAACGGCCGGAATTCTTCTGGATCGGTTGTTCGGACAGCCGCGTTCCGGCAGGCGAGGTGTTCGTGCATCGCAATGTCGCGAACATCATTCATTCGTCCGACATGAACATGCTGAGCGCGCTGGAGTTCGCCGTCGAAGCGCTGGACGTCCGCGAAGTCATCGTATGCGGGCACTATGGCTGCGGGGGCGTGCGCGCGGCGATGGAGGCGGACATCCCGCACGGTCTCGCCGACCATTGGTTGGAGCCGATCCGCCGGGTCGCGGCCCGGCACGTCAAAGATGAGAACGGCGGCGAGAAAGTCTTCCACGGTAGCGGCGGG
>DAINCG010000472.1:0-3217 GCA_036732525.1 Pseudomonadota bacterium
ACAAGCTTGGCCGGAAAGGCGTCAGCGCTGAAACGATCTCTGCAGATCACACATACACATGTCTGGGACATATTTGTTCGCACCTTCCACTGGTCGCTCGTCGTGCTCTTCGCGGCGAACGCCCTGTTTATCGACGACGAAAGCGCCATTCACCAATGGATCGGCTATGCCGTCGTCGGCCTGGTCGTCGCCCGCATCGTCTGGGGCTTCGTCGGCACGCGCTACGCCCGGTTCAGTAGCTTCCCGCCGAGCGTCGGCGCTGCGATCGCCCAGGCGCACGAGATGACCGACTCAACCGCCAAACCCCATGTCGGCCACACGCCGCTCGGCGCGTGGATGATCTACAACCTGCTGCTCGCCATGCTGCTGATCGGACTGACGGGCCACATGATGACCATCGACGCCTTCTGGGGCGCCGAATGGACAGAGGAACTGCACGAGCTTGCCGTGACCTGGGCGGAAGTCTCGGTTGTGCTGCACATCGCCGCTGTCATCTTCGAGAGCCGGCGCACGCACGTGAACCTTCCCCGCGCGATGGTCACTGGCTACAAGGACCTGCCTTCCGAATAGGCCGGCCGCCCGCCGGCCTGAACCGCCGGGGAACAGGGCTTGCCGATCCGACTCCACCGCGACATCGAGACGCCGTACGGCCTGCTCGCCCTGATGGCGGTGCAGGTCGTCTGCGCGGTCTTCTTCCTGAGCGACGTCATCGACGACTTCCGCGAAGTCGGCGCCATGGCCGTCGAGCGCGTCCATCTCTATTTCGAACTGGCCGCGACGATATCGCTGTTCGCCGCGATCGTATTGGAAAGCCGCTACTTCCTCGCCTTCCTCCGCCGTCAGGCCAAACTAGAGGAGAGCGCGACCATCGCGTCGGCGGCGGTGCAGGACGTGATCTACGCCCATTTCGACGCCTGGAAGCTGACGCCGGCGGAGCGCGACATCGCAAATTTCCTGGTCAAGGGATCCAGCATCGCCGAGATCGCCGCGCTCCGCGGCAGCGCCGAGGGCACGATCAAGTCCCACCTGAACGCGATCTACCGCAAGTCCGGCGCCAACGGCCGCGGCGAACTGATGGCCGAAATCCTCGACAGCCTGATGGCGGCGCCGCCGAAGGCGTAGCGGAGGGAAAGCTATTTCTTGGTCCGGACCAGTTCGGGGCGGCACAGTTTGGGCGAGGGAGGATCGCCACACTCCTTGGACAGCCGCTTCCAACTTACGCATTGGCCAGTGCGCAACGATCGCCAACCCGGCCCGCCTTTGCACCCGCAACCTGAGCATTTGGCTGCTGTCGCGACTTTGATCCCCGCCACGTAAGGTAGCGCTTCCGCTGAAGCCGGCGCCGCGAGGCCAATGACACAAACCGCAAGAGACGCCGCTGCCGCAATCTTCCACGCAGCAAGCCGCCGAAAGCGCCAGCGTCTTTGCGACCAAGCCACCCTAATCCGCCTTGCGCCCGACGTCCTCCCCCCAGCGGCGGACGCGGCCGACGTCGATGTCGAAGAGGTCGAGGGCGCGGCCGACGGTGTGATCGACCATATCGTCCAGCGTCGCGGGCTTGGCGTAGAAGGCGGGCACGGGCGGCATGACGATGGCGCCGGCCTCCGTCACAGCCGCCATGGCGCGGATGTGGCCGAGATGCAGCGGGGTCTCCCGCCGAAGGAGGACGAGGCGGCCGCGCTGCTTCAGCACGACATCGGCCGCGCGCGAGAGGAGATGCGTCGTCTGCCCGTAGGCGATTTCCGAAAGGCTGCGCACAGAACAGGGCGCCACGATCATGCCCAGCGTCTTGAACGAGCCGGATGAGATGCTGGCGGCGATGTCGTCCGGCCCGTAGACCCGATCCGCCAGCGCCTTGACGTCCCTGACCTTGCAGTCGGTTTCGTAGGCGAGCGTGATCTCCGCCGACCGGGTCATGACCAGATGCGTTTCGACCGGCGTCGGCCGCAGCAGTTCCAGCAGGCGGACGCCGTAGATGACGCCCGAGGCGCCCGAGATGCCGACGATCAGGCGCTTGGGCGCCGCCTCGGTCATCCGCCGTCGCCCACGGCGAAGACGACAAGTTCCACGCCTTCCTCGACCTGGTCGCCGACGGCGCAGTTGATCGCCTCGACGACGCCGTCCGCCGGCGCCGTGATGACGTGGACCATCTTCATGGCTTCGAGCGCCACCAGCGCGTCGCCCTTCTTGACCTTGGCGCCGGGCTTCGCCTCCAGCCGGACGATCTTGCCCGGCATCGGCGCCGAGAGGCTGCCGCTGGCGGCGTCGAGCGCCGCGTCCGCGCCGTAGGGCAGCGGCAGCAAGCGCCAGCGCCGGCCGTCGACGCCGACGACGATGTCGTCCGCCGCCCGCGCCGCCCGCGCCTGGAAGCAGCGGCCGCCGAGACGCAGCGACCACGGCGCGCCTGCCTCCGCCGGCGGGCGATAGGCGAAGGGCGCCGCCGCCTCGCCGACGACCAGCACGTGGCCCGCGCGACGCCATTCCAACACCGCCTCCACCGTCGCGTCGCCGGTCTGATAGCGATAAGTCTCCGCGAGATCGGCGTTCAGGCGGAAGCCGTCGTTTTCCGCCCAGGGCGAGCCAGGATCGGCGAGGGCGCGCGCGGCCGTCTCCGCCGCCGCTTCCTCGAGCTGCAACGCGACCGCCGCAGCGACCGCTTCCGCCGGCGGCTGCGCCGGTCCGCCGAGCAGGTCCGCCTCGTGTCGCTCGATGAAATGCGTGTCGAGTTCGGCCGCGACGAAGGCCGGATGACGCAGCGTGTCCGCCAGGAAGTCGATGTTGGTGACGACGCCCGCGATTTCCGTCCCCGCGAGCGCCGAGACCAGTTCCCTGGCCGCCATCTCGCGGGTTTCGGCCCAGGAAATCACCTTGGCGATCATCGGATCGTAGTGGACCGTGATGCTGTCGCCGGCCGCCACACCGGTATCGACGCGCAGTCGGCCTGGATTGGCCGGCACGTCGAATGCTGCGAGCCGGCCGGTCTGGGGCAGGAAGCCGCGCGCCGGATCCTCTGCGTAGAGGCGCGCTTCCATGGCATGGCCATGGCAGCGGACCTCGTCCTGGGAGAGCGGCAGCGGCTCGCCGCCGGCGACGCGTAGCTGCAGTTCGATGAGGTCGAGGCCCGTGATCATCTCCGTCACCGGATGCTCGACCTGGATCCGAGTGTTCATCTCGATGAAGTAGGGGCTGCCGTCCTCGTCGACCAAAAACTCGCAGG
>DAINCG010000473.1:0-3199 GCA_036732525.1 Pseudomonadota bacterium
CGAGTGATCTCGTCGGTGCGTGCGGCGAGGCGCGGGTTGTCGGGATCAACGGTGCGCGCGAAAGCGGCGTTAGTCTTGGTATACTCGTGGCCCGAATAGATCAAGGTTTCGGGCGGCAGCGCCGCGAGCTTGGCAAGGCTCGCGTGCATCTGCGCCGGCGTGCCCTCGAACATCCGGCCGCAGCCGAGCGCGAACAGCGTGTCGCCGGCGAACAGCGCCGGCCCGCCGGGGAAGAAGACGGCGATGTGACCCTTGGTGTGGCCCGGCGTCTCGAACACCTCGCCGATTTCATTGCCGACGGTGATCGTGTCGCCCTCGCGCACGGTCTCGTCCATGCCAGGGATGCGGTGCGATTCGGAAGCGGGCCCGACCAGCTTCGCGCCATACTTCTCGACGATCGCGGCGTCGCCGCCGATATGGTCGCCATGGTGGTGCGTGTTGACGATCAGCGACGGCTTCCAACCCCGCGCCTCAAGCGCGGCGATCACCGGATCGGGCTCCGCAGGATCGAGGACCGCGACCGTTCCCGTCGCCGGATCGCGGATGAGGTAGACGTAGTTGTCGCTGAGCGCGGGCACGAGTTCGATTTCGAGGGGCATGGCGCCGAGCCTCCCAATGCTTCGGTCGAAGAAACTGGCCGGGAGGCTAACACTCGGCTAGAGGAAAGCCCATGCGAACCGACGTCGCCGACATGAAGGCTTTCTACGAGAGCCAACTGGGCAAGGTCGCCGCACGGCAGCTCGCGCGCTGCGTCGCGGAGCTCTGGCCGAACCTGAAGGGCGAGACCGTCGTCGGCTTGGGCTATCCGCCGCCGGTGCTGGAGCCGATCCTGGCCGAGGCGGGCGCCGAGCGCGTTCTGGCGCTGATGCCAGCGGAGCAGGGGGCCTGGGCCTGGCCGAATGCGGAGGGCGTGCTGACCGCGCTGATGCAGGACGGCCAGATTCCGCTCGCCGATCGGGCGGCCGACCGCATCGTCCTGCTGCATTCGCTGGAAGATGCGGCCGACATCCGACCGTTCCTGCGCGACATCTGGCGGGTGCTGACGGACTCGGGCCGCCTTCTGGTCATTGCCGCCAACCGCCGCGGCCTCTGGTCGAACGCGGACGCCACGCCCTTCGGCAGCGGCCGGCCCTATAGCCTCACCCAGCTGCGCCTGACGCTGGAGGCGGCGACGTTCGCCGTCGACCAGGAAATGCACGCGCTCTACGCGCCGCCGAGCCGACGGGCGTTGGCGCTCTGGTCGGCGGATGCAGCGGAGCGGTTCGGCCGGCGCTGGCTCTCCGCGCTCGGCGGCGTCGTCGCCGTGGATGCGCGGAAGAGCCTTTACGGCGCCGCGGCGACATCGGGCGCGCGCGCCGCGCGGTCCGCGAACGGCCTCGTCGGCGCGCCGGCGGACGTCGGCAAGGCGAGCGCCCCCGGATCCGTCCGGCGCCAGTGAGCCGCGTGCGCGACTTGGCGGGTTTTGCTTTTCGGCCCGGCCCGTCATAAAGAGGCGTTTCGGTTCTCGAACGCTCAATCATCGGACCCCGCCGGCCATGCCCGAGGCGACGCCGCCGACATTGGAATCGCTGCGCCAGGAGATCGACAGGATCGACGGCAAGCTGCACGCCCTTCTGCGCGCCCGCGCGGAGGTCGTGACCCATGTTGCGCGCGCCAAGGCCGCAGCGGCCGCCGACGGCTCGACCCAGCCGGCGTTCCGGCCGGGCCGCGAGGCCGAGGTGCTGCGCCAGTTGATCGCGCGGCATGACGGGCCGTTCCCGACGGCATCGCTCGTCCGCATCTGGCGCGAGATCATTTCCGGCAACACGCGCATCCAGCAGGACATCGTCGTGGCGACCCACCGGCCGGACAAGGGCGACGCCAGCGGCTGGGACGCCGCCAGGGACCATTTCGGCCTCGGCATGCGCTACCTGCCGATGCGGCGCGCGCGCGACGTCGTCGTCGCCGTCCGCGACGGTCAGGCGGGCATCGGCGTTGTGCCGGCGCCGGGCGACGAGGACGGCGAAGAGCCGTGGTGGCCGGCGCTGGCCGCAGATTCCCCCGACCTCCCCCGGATCGTCCTGAAACTGCCCGTGCTCGCCGCCGCCGAGGGCGACCGGCCGCGCGGCCACGTGGCGTTGACGCTGCCGGGGCCGGAACCGGAAGAGCCCGACGTCCGCTATCTCGCGATCGAGGCGGCCGCGGACGCGTCGCGCGAACGCGTCGCGGCGGCGCTCACCGCGAACGGCCTGAAGTTCGCGCCGCTGAAGAGCGCGCCCTCGGCCGCCGGCGTCTATCTGGCCGAAGTGCATGACGGATGGACCGGCGCGCTCAACGACACCGCCATTCGCCATATCACGCCGATCGGCGGCTATCCGGCGCCGATCGGCATCGAATAACCCGCGCCGCCGGCGGTCGAACGACCGTCCCCGACGCGCCCCTTTTCGAGATCGAACCTGCATCCGCCCTAAAGGACGCGCCTTTACGATGTCTTCCGATATGACGCCCATTCCGCCTCGTCCCGGCATCATGGACATCGCCCCCTACGTGCCGGGCGAAGCGTCGATCGCCGGCCACGCCACGCCGGCTCAGCTCGCCGCGAACGAAAACGCGCTCGGCCCCGGCCAGGCCGCCGTCGACGCCTATGCCGCGGCGGGCAAAAGCCTGCACCGCTATCCGGACGGCAACGCCTCCAAGCTGATCCAGGCGATTGGCGCAGCGCATGGCCTCGACCCCGCGCGGATCGTCTGCGGCGCCGGTTCCGACGAGCTGCTGGCGCTGCTGGGCAAGGCCTATGCGGGTCCGGGCGATGAGGTGCTCTACTCCGCGCACGGCTTCCTGATGTATCCGATCGTCGCGAAGTCCGTCGGCGCGACGCCGGTCGCGGCGCCGGAGGTCGACCTGACCGCGAGCGTCGATCACCTGCTTGCCGCGGTGACCGAACGGACGCGCATCTGCTTCGTCGCCAACCCGAACAATCCGACCGGCACCATGCTGCCGGCCGCCGAAATGCGCCGCCTGCGCGACGGTCTGCCGGCGAACGTGTTGCTGGTGATCGACGCCGCCTATGCGGAATACGTCGACGATCCGGACTATGACGTCGGCGTCGGCCTCGTCGACGCTGGCGAGAACACGGTGATGACCCGGACTTTCTCCAAGATCCACGGTCTGGCCGCCGTCCGCCTCGGCTGGTGCTACGCGCCGGCGAGCATCGCAGCCG
>DAINCG010000474.1:0-3165 GCA_036732525.1 Pseudomonadota bacterium
GCCGCAACGCCTGCCCACGACATGAGGAGCCGCCCCGGCATGCCTGACGATACGCCCCATCGCCGATCCGACCCCGACCGAGCCCGACAGCCGCCGGCGACCGCGCCAGGCCAGGCGCCGCGAATCCCGAGCGCCTGCCTGTTCCGGGGCGGCCGACGCCTCGTCATCGACCACAACGGCCAGAATTACGTGCTGCAGATCACGCGCGCCGGCCGTCTCATCTTGACCAAATGACCATGCCGGAGAAACCGATGCGCGATATGGCCGAAACGCCCGCCTTGTCCGAGCTTCCCGCCAACCCCCGCGAACTCTCCGCCGCGGAGCAGGTGCTCCTCGGCGCGACGCGGCTCTGGGTCAGCAAGGCGAAGTCGGCGGCGGCGGCCTACGAGGCCACGTCATACTACTTCAGCCTGTTCGGCATCGAACAGGCGGCGCGGAGCCATGCGACCGTCCTGGAGCACAGCGCCGTCGCCGCGCGCCGCAAGATCCGGATCGACTGCCTCTGCTCGCCCTGCCTCACCCGGGACGAGGCGCGCATCGTGCACGCCGTCGGCCACGCCCAGGCGGACCGGATGCGCGCCGCGCGCCGGGAACTGGAAAGCTGGCTGCGGGACGCGGCCGTCCGCCTGACGCTGCCGGCGCTCGCGGCGCTCGCCGCGACGCTGACCGGCCGCGGCCTCGTCGTCGAAGTGCGTCCCTGGCGGACCGAGGCGCCCACGCCGCTCCAGCCGACCCCCGATGATGCAAGCTGGCCCCCGGCGAGCCGCCTCGTCCACTGACGGATCAGGCCTCGGCCCGCGCCGCGATCAGCCCCGCCATGGCGTCGACGGCGAGCGGATAACCCGCCACGCCGAAGCCCGCCATGACCGCCGTCGCGGCGAGGCTGACATAGGAGTGATGCCGGAAGCTCTCGCGCTGGTGCACGTTCGAGATGTGCAGCTCGATGATCGGGCAATTCGCCATCTTGAGGGCGTCCAGGATCGCGACGGAGGTGTGGGTGTAGGCGGCCGGGTTGATGATGATCCCGGCCGCGCCGTCGATCGCCTCGTGAATCCAGCCGACAATCTCGCCTTCGATGTTCGACTGCCGGAACGAGATATCCAAGCCGTGCGTCGCCGCCCGCTCGCGGCACGTCGCCTCGATGTCCGCCAGCGTGGTCGAGCCGTAGATCGCGGGCTCCCGGACCCCTAGCATGTTCAGGTTCGGGCCGTTCAGGATCAGCACGGGCTTGGTCATCGTCGGTTCCTCAAGACTTCGAAGCCCGCCCTTCTTACACGGATTTCGCCCGACGTCGCGCGGGGCTAAGCTCTGGCCGCAAGATGGGACGCACGCCGGCGCCGAGGCGCGCGCCCGACAACGCGCAGGGGGAGGACGATCGATGGCCTTGCAGAACCGCCCGCCGAGCGGCGGGTTCTTCATGCGAGACTGGAACTGGCAGCCGAAAGCCTTTACGCCGCAATACAAAACTTCTGTCGCTCGCTCGCCCAACCGTGCGCTGCTCTCCATGCCGCAGACCTTGAGCGAGACGACGGGGCCGGTCTTCGGGCACAACATGATTGGGCCGCTCGACAACGATCTTCTGCTCAACTACGCGAAGTCCGGCGAGAGCGCGATCGGCCCGCGCATCGTCGTCTACGGCCGCGTGCTGGACGAAACCGGTCGCGGCGTGCCGGGCGCGCTGGTCGAAATGTGGCAGGCGAACGCCGGCGGACGCTACCGCCACGCCAAGGAAACCTATGTCGCCGCGCTCGACCCGAACTTCGGCGGCTGCGGTCGGACGATCACGGACGACGAAGGCCGCTATGAGTTCCGCACGGTCTACCCCGGCCCCTATCCCTGGCCGAACCGGGCGAACGACTGGCGGCCGGCGCATCTCCACTTCTCGCTGTTCGGCCCCGGCTTCGCCCAACGCCTGATCACCCAGATGTACTTCGAGGGCGACCCGATGATCTGGAACTGCCCGATCGTTTCGATCATCCCGGACCGCAAGGGCATCGAGAGCCTGATCGCGGCGCTCGACATGAACAACACGATCCCGATGGACGCCCGCGCCTACAAGTTCGACATGGTGCTGCGCGGCCAGCGCTCGACATATTTCGAAAACCGGCCGGAGGGGAACTGATGGCGCAGTTTCTGAACCACCTGAAGGAAACGCCGAGCCAGACCGCCGGTCCCTATGTCCACATCGGCTGCGTGCCGAATTTCTGCGGCATTGAGGGCGTGTGGGATGCGGACCTCGGCGCCGAGATGGTCAACGACAAGACGAAAGGCCAGCGGATCAGCATCTCCGGCACGGTCTACGACGGCGTCGGCGCGGCCCTAAAGGACGCGATGATCGAAATCTGGCAGGCGGACGCCGACGGCCTCTATCCGGGCGGCAGCGACCCGCGCGGGGCCGGCGACCCGAACTTCCAAGGCTGGGGCCGGAAGGCGGGCGACTACGGGACGGGGGTGTGGACCTTCGATACGGTGAAGCCCGGCCGCGTCCCCTTCCCCGACGGCCGGCTGATGGCGCCGCACATCACCTTCTGGATCGTCGCCCGCGGCATCAACATCGGCCTGCAGACGCGCATGTATTTCCCAGACGAGGAAGCCGCCAACACCGAGGACCCGATCCTGAAGCGGATCGAGCACCAGTCCCGGGTGCCGACGCTGATCGCGACGAAGACGGGCGACGCCGCCTACCGCTTCGACATCCGGCTGCAGGGGGACGGCGAGACGATCTTCTTCGACTTCTAGGACGCCGACACGATGGTCGATATCTCCGGCCGGACCCGCCTGATCGCGCATCTCGGCGTGCCGACGGCGCCGTTCAAGGCGCCGTCGATCTACAATCCGTGGTTCGAGGCGGCGGGCGTCGACGCCGTCGTCGTGCCGATGGGCTGTACGGCCGACGACTATCCGGCCTTCCTGCCGCTGGTCTTTCGGCTGACCAACATCCTGGGCGCGCTGGTGACCATGCCGCACAAGGTGACGACGGCCAGTCTGCTCGACCGGATGAGCCCGACGGTCGAGGTCGCCGGATCTTGCAACGCCGTGCGCCTTGGGCCCGACGGCAAGCTCGAAGGCGACATGTTTGACGGTGAGGGCTTCGTGCGCGGCGTGCTGCGGAAAGGCCGGACCGTCGCCGGCGCCTCGGCGCTGGTCGTCGGCGCGGGGGGCGTC
>DAINCG010000475.1:0-897 GCA_036732525.1 Pseudomonadota bacterium
AATCTCCGTCGCCGACCTGTCGCGGGCGATCTCGGCGACGACCACGGCGATTTCGCCATGGTCCGAGAACTTCACGGCGTTGGCGACGAAATTCATCAGGATCTGCTGGATACGGTGCGCGTCCCCCTGCAATTGAGGGGCGAACGCCGCGACATGGCTGAGGATGCGCACGCCCTTCGCCGCCGCCGCCGGGCGGTTCAGCGAAACGACCACGTCGACGATCTGCCGGAAATTCAGCGGTTGCGCTTCCAGGGCGAACTGGCGCGCCTCGTTGCCGGCGAGGTCTAGGACGTCGTTGACGTGCCGAAGCAGGACTTCGCTCGAGGCGACGGCGCGGTCGAGATAGTCGGCGTGGCGCGCGTCGAGCGGGGCGTCGCGCAAGAGCTCCAGCATGCCGATCAGGCCGTTCAAGGGCGTGCGCATCTCATGGCTGGCGATCGCTATGAATTCCGACTTGGCCCGTTCGCCGGCAAGCGCCCGGTCGCGCGCTTCCATCAACGCCTGCTCCGTCGCCAGCCGCTTGGTGATGTCGCGGAGGTAGGCGATGAAGATCGGGCCGCTGCTGTCCTGCGCGGCGCCGATCGAGAGTTCCACCGGAAACTCCTCGCCGTTGGCGCGAAGCGCCGTCATCTGCCGGCGGCCGCCGCCGACGATCCGGCTCTGCCGCATCGAGAGGTAGCGGCGCATGCCTTCGCGATGCGCGGCGCGCTGGTCGTCTGGGATCAGCAGGTCCGCCATATCGGCGCCGATCGCCTTCTGACGCGGGTGGCCGAAGGTCGCTTCCGCCGCGTAGTTGTACTCGATGATGCGGCCGTCGGCGTCGATGATGACGACCGCTTCCTGGGCGACGCCGATCGCCGCGGCGTCGTCGACGGCGTCGCGCCACAGGGCCGCATC
>DAINCG010000475.1:907-1816 GCA_036732525.1 Pseudomonadota bacterium
CTTGATCGCGACGTTGCCCTCGGCCTCGCGCGCGAGCCGGTCGCCGATCAGGTTCGCTTCGAAGCGCCGATCTTCGGCGATCCGGTATTGGCGGATCAGAAACGCCAGCGCCGCCGCCAGCAGTCCGATCAGAATGAGGGCGGTCATGGCTGCGATCGTCAGCAGACGTTCGAACCGGAACCGCCGCGCGTCCGAGGCTTCCGCATAGACGCCGATCGCCCGCAGGGAGAGATCATGCGCGTCCGTGCGCAGTTCTTTCAGCCGGATGCGGAATTCCGGCAGCCAGCGTCGAAGTTCCGCGTCCGGTCCGTCGATCCGGGGCGAGGTTTCCTGGAGAAAGCGCAGCAGGTTGCGAAGATTGACGCTAACCTCCGGCAGTTTGCGCACCTCCGAATAAACCTGGCCGGAGGCCACGATATCGACGCGGCTGTAGAAAATGTCGTAGCGGGTGCGCAGTTCGCCGAGATCGCCGCCGTCCGCCGCGTCGCCGGCGGCCTCGATCAGGCGCAGCAGCTCCACTTCGAGCTGGGCCAGGCTCCATTGGACGTTGTCGTGCGCGGAGTTGCGCAGCCGCCGGGCGTCGAGCAGCAGCTGATAGGCGAAGAGCGCGGCGGCCAGAAGCGCGAACACCGTGACCACGACCGCGATGCGCGCGCCGATGTTCGAGCCGGGCGGCCGCCGGTCCAGGTTCGAAATGGTCGCTGACGTCATTCCGTCCGGGCCGTTCAGTCGGTGACTTCGATGCGGTCGAGCTGCCAGATGCTCCGCGAATAGATCGCTTCCGATCGATAAGCCTCGTCGCTGTCATAGGGGTAGACGATCCAGAGCGGCCCCTTGCGTCGGACCGGCATCGTCTCGCCATTCATCTCGTAGGCGACGATCGGGCCGTCCGCGACGGCGTCCGAAATG
>DAINCG010000475.1:1826-3161 GCA_036732525.1 Pseudomonadota bacterium
ATAGTCGTTGATTGCGGTCGCATGCAGGATCGGGCCGCGTGCGCCCACCGCTTCGACGAGATCCTTCAACAGGACGCCGCGAAAGCGGACCGGTCCGTCGGTCCAGATCGTCGTGGTTTCGAACTCCTCCGCCGGCAGACGGCGGAGCGCCTGCATGTCGAAACGGACGAGGCCGCCGCTGACGAGGCCGGACACCGTCAGCACCACGGGCCCGGACGGCGCTTGCTGCGCGGACGCGGGCCCAGTCGTGGCAAGCATCGCAATCGCGGCGGCAAGGATGGCGATCAAGCGCATGGACATGGCCTTTCTTGCCGCAACTGGCTCTGGCGAGGAGAGAAACCTAACGGCTGCGTCCTCGCTCCGCAGCGGATCAATGGCGCATCTCGGCGCGAGAAAGGATAGGCGGACCTATCCTTTCGTATAGCTGTCGGTCGGGGCCGGCGCCGGAAACGTGGCGACCGCCTTCAACGCTCCGCCGGGCGCATCGGTGAGGGCGAGGCCGCCGCCATGCAGGGCGACGAGCTGGCGGACGAGGCTGAAGCCGCTCGCTTCGCCGACGTCGTCGCCGACCGCCGGCGCGCGGCGCGTCAGGTCCGGCGTGCGGGTGAGCGCGTTCGGCGCGCGGCGTCCGATGGCGCGCCGGGCCTTTACGATGACGTCCAGGCCCCCGTCGGCCGCCGGCTCGAGCGCGAGCGCAACCCGGCCGCCGCGCGGCGCGACGGCGACCGTCTCCAGCAGCATCTCCATCACCACCTGGGTCAGGTAGGTCCGGTCCCCGCGCACGACGGTCGGCGCGTCCGGCGCGATCATCAGTTCGACCGTGGCCGCCCCATCCAGTTGCGAGGCGGCCAGCCGGGCGCAACGCCGCGCCAGCGGCGCGATCTCCACCTCCGACATCTCCGCCCGAAGTTCCGTGAAATCCGAGCCGGCATAGAGCAGGACGCGGCTGATCATCGTCGCGAGGCGGAGCGCGGATCGGCGGATGTCTGCGCTGTATTCGGCATATTGGGGCTGCGCGTGCGGGCCGAACATTTCTTCCGCCAGCAGTTCGGCGAACCCGGCGATCGCGTTCAAGGGCGTGCGGAGTTCGTGATTGACCGCGGCGAGAAAGCGGGTGCGGGCGGCCGCGGCTTCGACGGCGCGCTGGTCGGCCGCCTGACGCTCCAGTTCGGCCTGGATGGCTTCTTCGTCGCGGCAGACGACTTCGGCGGCGACGCCGGCAAGATCGGCCAGGACGCGGCGGGCGCGGGCGTCGAGCGGCGGCCGCGCGTCCTCGTCGCCGATGACCAGGGCGCCGATCGCCTGGCCGTCGTCGCGCCGCAGCGATGCTGCGGC
>DAINCG010000476.1:0-226 GCA_036732525.1 Pseudomonadota bacterium
CCAGCCGACGATCGTCAGGCAGATCAACGCCAGCCACGGCAACAAATTGTCGGCGCGGCTGAATACCGGGCTGCTCGGACGGTTCAGGATCTTCAGGTCGGCGCCAAGCTCCAGCCGGCCGTCGCGCTCCGCGTACCAGATGCGCTCATAGAGGTCCTGTTCGTCGGTCATGGCCTGCGTCCGGGCGACGCCCGCTCAGGCGATCGGAATATCGGCGATGTGGGTG
>DAINCG010000476.1:236-1424 GCA_036732525.1 Pseudomonadota bacterium
CCGGCCGAGTCCGCATGGTCGCATAGTAGGCTTCGAGGTTGGGCAGCGACGGCGGTTCGAACGGCAGGTTGAAGAAGCGATGCAGGTTCGGCCCGAGCACGATGTCCGCCATGGTCAGACGATCGCCGCCAATCCAGGTCCGGCCGGCCATGCGCTCTTCCAGCATGCGGAAGACGGCAATCGACTGCTCGACCGCCTTCGCGATCGCCGCCTTGTCCCGCTCGGCCTCCGGCGTCCGCACCAGGCCCCAGAACACGGGCGTAAACGGCGGGTTCTGCGTCGTCTGCTGCCAGTCCATCCAGCGGTCGATATCGGCGCGAACCGCCGGGTCCTCGGGCCACATGCCGCCCGGATCGTGCTTGGCGGCGAGGTAGCGGACGATGACATTGGATTCCCAGAGCGTCAGGTCGCCGTCGACGATCGTCGGGACCCGACCGTTCGGGTTCATGGCGCGATATTCCGGCGTGTCGACGACGCCGAAGGTCATGCCCGCGTCGACGCGTTCGTAGTCGAGCCCAAGTTCGGCGGCGGCCCACAGCACCTTCATCACGTTCGACGACGACGTGCGTCCATAGATCTTCATCTTGTTCCCCCGCAGTATCTCGCCCTGGTGATATGCGTCAGCGCCGTTTCGGCGCCAACAGGAAATACCGGCCCTGACTGGCCATGCGGCCGGCGCGTTCCCCCGCAGCGGCGCCTGTGCCCCAGAAGAAATCGCCGCGGATCGGACCCTTGACCGCGCCGCCGACATCCTCCGCCGCGACGAGCCGCCGAATCGGAGGCGCTGCGGGGTCGGGGGCCGGAACATCGAGATAGACCAGACCGCCGAGCGGCGCATAGACCGGATCCACCGCCAGACTGTATTCCGCCGTGAGAGGCGTGCCGGCCGCGCCGATCGGCCCGGGGCCGGTCCGTTCGATGAAGAAGACGTAGGACCGGTTCAGGTTCATGACGTCCTGGGCCTGATCCGGATTGGCCGCGAGCCATCCGCGGATCGCCTGCATGGACATGTCCTCCTTCCGGACATGGCCCCGTTCGATCAGATCACGCCCGATCGCGCGATAGGCGCGGCCGTTCTTGCCGGCATATCCCACCCGCATGGCGCCCCCCTCGGCGAGGCGGATGCGGCCCGAACCCTGGATCTCGATGAAGAAGGCGTCGATCGGATCGGCCAGCCAGACAAGTTCC
>DAINCG010000476.1:1442-3135 GCA_036732525.1 Pseudomonadota bacterium
GCGCGCGTAGTAAGGCTTGAAACGGCCGTCTTCGACACGGCCGGTGATCGTCTTGCCGGCAAGTTCGTCGGAGAAGGCGCCGAGATCGGCTTCGACGAGGTCGTCCGGCTTGCGGTAGAGCGGCGTCTGGTTCGGTCCGCCGCGGCGCCGCGCGCCGGGGACTTCCGGTTCGAAATATCCGGTGAACAGGCCGGTCGCGTCCGGCGCGCCGACGCGGTAGGGCTGAAAATTGCTTTCGATGAATGTCCGTGGATCAGCGCCGTCCGCCGCCCGTGCGGCGGCGCAAACCGCGGCCCAGTCCGCATTCGATCCGAGTTCGGGCCACGCCTTCGAGACCGGCGCCGCCGCATCCCGGCGCACGAACCGGCCACAGACCCGCCGGAAGGCGGCCAGGGAGGGCGCCGGATCGCTGTCTGCCCAGTTCGGCAAGGCGGCGAATGCGACCGCTGCGAGCGGCGGCGCTTCCGGCGCTGACGGCGTCTGTGGCGGCGGCTCGCCGGTTTCCGCGCATGCCGCCAGCAACGCCGCGGCGAACAAGGCGGCCGGGCGTAGGAACGCGCAATGCATCGACGTCAATCGCCGGGTTCGGTTTCGATCAGCTTCCAGTTCGGATCGCTGCTCGACATGTCGCGCTCGAACGTCCAGAGGTCGATGATCGTTTCAACCTGGTTCGGCGCGCCGTCGATTGGCTGGCCTTCGGCGTTGCGGGTCACGTTGGTCTGCTCGGACTCGAACCGCACGGTGACGCGGGCGACGGACCCCACGGTCTCGACGTCCTCGATCCGCGCGCTCTGGATGCCGATCAACGTGGCGTCCAGGGTCTCGTCGCGCGACTCCCGGCCGGAAATCGCGCCTTCCAATGCGTCATAGACCTCATTGTTGGCAAGCGCGCGCAACGTGTCCCGATCGCCGGAGGCATAGGCCGCAAGGATCATGCGGAATGCTTCGCGCGCGCCGGCGATGAAGCCGGCTTCATCGAAGTTGGGATCGAGACCTTGCAGCTTGCTCGCCGGGCCGTGCAATTGCGGCGGCTCCGCGTCGACGGTCTTCGCCCCCGGGAACGGCGTGACGTTGTCGTTCGTCTCTCCCGTCTCGCGGCGGCCGACATAGCGTTCGGCGTCTTCGTACCGCGGCCGCTCATGGCCGTGCCGCTTGCCGAGCACGCTACGCAACCGGAGTATCAAAAACCCGGCGATCACGGCGAGTACGATGATTTCGATGAGGGCGCTGTCGCTACCCATTCGAAACGCTCCCTTCGGGACCCTTGACCTTGCGCCCCCGCCCGAACGCCGCCTTCGACATTCGACGTATGCTTTCAAGAACGCCTGTCCATCCCTATGTTGGATGGAACGGCGAAAAAGGCGTCGCGTTCCGCGCATGCGCCGCCAAAAGTCACCATAGCGTTGGAGCGTGGCAAAGCAAGCATGCCCTGGGTTCTCTTTCTAATTTTCGTCGGCCTGCCCATCGCGGAGATCGCCGTCATCATTCAGGCCGGCGAAGCGATCGGCCTTTGGCCGACGATCGGCCTGATCGTGCTCACCGCCGCGGCCGGCGCGGCGCTGGCGCGATCGGAGGGTCGCGCGGCGATGCAACGATTGTCCGACGCGATGCAGACCGGCGGGGCCCCAGTCGGGCCGTTGCTCGACGCGGCCGCGATCTTCATCGGCGGCGTCCTTCTGTTGACGCCGGGCTT
>DAINCG010000477.1:0-3100 GCA_036732525.1 Pseudomonadota bacterium
GCATCGGCTGGTCCATGAGGCGCTGGAGCAGGTGCGCCTCGCCGACCGGCTGGGCCAGCTCGGCCTCACCGGACCCCGGAGCCACGGCAATTTCCTGCTGATCCGCTTCGCGGACCCGGACGTCGCGGGCGCCGCGCTCAAGGCGCTGAACGCCGCCGGCGTCATTCCGCGCCGGGTCGCGGGCTACGGCCTGCCGGAGTGCCTGCGCATCACGGTCGGAACGGCCGCCGAGAACGACGCGGTCGTGGCCGCCCTGACGGACTTCGTCCAAGACGGAAAATCATGAGCCAATTCGAACCATTCGACGAGATCGCCGTCATCGGCGTCGGCCTGCAGGGCGCCTCGATCGCGATCAACGCCCGGGAACGCGGCCTCGCCCGCCGCGTCGTCGTCGGCGACATCTCCGAGGCGCACTGCCGGCGGGCGATGGAGCTCGGCCTGTGCTCCGAGGCGACGACCGACCTGGCCGCCGCGGTCGCGAATGCGGATTGCGTGTTCGTCGCCGTGCCGCTCGGCGCCTTCGCCAGCGTCGGGGAGGCGATCGGGCCGGCGCTCAAACAAGGCGCCATCCTGACCGACACCGGCTCGACCAAGCAGTCCGTCATCCGCGACCTGGGGCCGAGCGTGCCGTCGCACGTTCATTTCGTGCCCGCACATCCGATCGCCGGCACGGAGCATTCGGGCCCCGATGCCGGCTTCCTGGAGCTCTTCGAGGGCCGCTGGCTGATCCTGACGCCGCCGCCCGGCGCGAACGAGGCGGCGGTCGAGCGGGTCGCCGGGTTCTGGCGGGCCTGCGGCTCAATGATCGAGCGGATGGAGCCGGCGCACCACGACCAGGTGCTCGCGGTCACCTCCCACGTGCCGCACCTGATCGCCTTCACGATCGTCGGCACCGCGACGGACCTCGAAGAGCACCTGACGCAGGAGGTGGTGAAGTTCTCCGCTTCCGGCTTCCGCGACTTCACGCGCATCGCCGCCTCCGATCCGACGATGTGGCGGGACGTCTTCCTGAACAACAAGGAAGCGATCCTGGAATGCTGCGCCCGGCTCTCGGAAGACCTGGCGCGCCTGCAGCGGGCCATCCGCTGGGGGGAGGGCGAGGAGATCGAGGCGCTCGTCCTGCGCGCCCGGGAAATTCGCCGGGCGCTGATCGAAGCCAAGCAGGCTTGAGCCACACGCAAAACGCCCGCCGCGGGGCGTCCCCGGGCGGGCGAAAGCTTCGAGCCTGAGCGGGCCGTCAGGCCGCGGCGGCGTCCTGCTTGGCCTTGGCGCGCGTGATCTGGCGCTTCAGACGCACGGCGTCCTCGCCGAGCTTCGTCGCCGGCGTGCCGAGCAGGTAGGCGTCCAGGCCGCCCCGGTGCTCGATCGTGCGCAGCGCGTGCATCGTCATCCGCACCCGGACCTTCTGGCCCAGCACGTCGGACATCAGCGTCACGTTCTGGAGGTTCGGACGGTACGTCCGCTTGGTCTTGTTGTTGGCGTGGCTGACATTGTTGCCAACCATCACGCCCTTGCCGCTGAAGGCGCACCGACGGGCCATGACTCGGTCCTCAGACTGATGGATTTTGTTTCGCGAAGGGGCGGCTTATACGGGATCGGCGCGGCCGGCGTCAAGCCGCGAGCCACCTTTCCAGCCAGACGACGTCGATCCGGTTCTCGATGAAATCGTCGGCGCGGACGATCCGCCGCTGCAGCGCGAGGTTGGTCGCCACGCCCTCGACGACATATTCGTCGAGCGCCCGCGCCATCCGGGCGAGCGCCGCCGACCGATCGGGGCCCTGGACGATCAGCTTGGCGATCAGACTGTCGTAGTGCGGCGGCACCTTGGCGCCCTGAAAGATATGCGAATCGACGCGGACACCGGGCCCGCCCGGCGGGTGGTAGAGCGTCACCGTGCCGGGCGACGGGATGAACCGCTCCGAATCCTCGGCGTTGATGCGCGCCTCAATGGCATGGCCGCGGAAGCGGATGTCGTCCTGGCGGAGGCCGAGGCCGCCGCCCGCCGCGATGCGCAGCTGCGCTTCCACGATGTCGATCCCGGTCACGAGCTCCGTCACCGGATGCTCCACCTGCAGCCGGGTGTTCATCTCGATGAAATAGAACTTGCCTCCGGCGTAGAGGAACTCGACCGTGCCCGCGCCGCGGTAGTTGATCGACGCCGCCAGGTCCGCGCCCAGCTTGCCGATGCGCGCCCGTTCGGCCTGGGTCAGGACGGGCGAGGGCGCTTCTTCGATCAGCTTCTGGAAGCGACGCTGAACGGTGCAGTCCCGCTCGCCGAGGTGCACGGCGCCGCCCTGGCCGTCGCCCAGCACCTGTACTTCGATGTGGCGCGGCCGATCGATCGCCTTTTCCACGTAGACCGAGCCGTCGCCGAAGGCGGCGGCGGCTTCGGAGGAGGCGATTTCGAAGGCGCGCGCGAGTTGGTCGGCATGTTCGACGCGCTGCATGCCGCGCCCGCCGCCGCCGGCCGCGGCCTTCAGCAGCACGGGATAGCCCGCGGCGCGAGCGGCCGCGGCCGCCGCCGCGGCGTCGGCGATAGGCTCGGTCCCGCCCGGCACGATTGGCAGGGTGGGGCGAAGCGCGGCCTGCTTCGCCTGGATCTTGTCGCCCAGCATGGCGATCTGTTCCGGCGTCGGACCGATGAAGGCGAGGCCATGGTCCTCGACGATCTGCGCGAAGCGGGCGTTCTCCGCGAGGAAGCCAAGACCTGGGTGGATCGCGTCGGCGCCGGTCAGGTCGGCGGCCGTCACGATCGCCGGGATGTTCAGGTAGCTATCCCGCGCGGCTGGCGGCCCGACGCAAACGCTCTCGTCCGCGAGGCGCACATGCATCGCTTCCGCGTCGGCGGTCGAGTGGATCGCGACCGTGCTGATGCCGAGTTCGCGGCAGGCGCGGATGACGCGAAGGGCGACGTCGCCGCGGTTCGCGATCAGGACCTTGTTGAACATCGGCCGGGCTTACTCGATCACCATGACCGGCTCGCCGAACTCGACCGCCTGTCCGTTCTCCACGTCGATCGATCGTACGACGCCGCCCTTGGGGGCCGGGATCTGGTTCATGACCTTCATGGCCTCGATGATGAAGATCGTGTCGCCGGCGG
>DAINCG010000478.1:0-1471 GCA_036732525.1 Pseudomonadota bacterium
CGCCGAACAGGTTCGGCAGGCACGACGGATCCTCGAAGGCGATCTCGGCGCGCGCGCCCGACGGGTCCGCCGGGCTCAAGCAGCCGCCTCCGCGCCCACCAGGGCGCCGACGAGCCCGTTCGGCGCGCCGCGCTCGATCGTCACGTCGCGGATTTGCCCGAACAGCGCGTCCGCCTGAGCGGCCGGGACCGGCACATGCGTCGCCTGGAGCCAAGGGGAGCGGCCGACGATCTGGCCAGGCTTCCGGCCCATTCGGTCGAACAGCACCGGCACGGTCCGGCCGGCCATGGCGGCGTTGAAGTTTAGCTGCTGGGCGTTCAGTTCGGCCTGCAGTTCGGCAAGGCGTTCGCTCTTCCGCTGTTCGTCCACCTGCTCCTCCTGGTCCGCCGCCGGCGTGCCGGGACGGGGGCTGTACTTGAAGGAATAGGCCTGGGCGAAGCCGACGCGCCGGACGAGGTCCATGGTGTCCTGGAAATCGGCGTCGGTCTCGCCCGGAAAACCGACGATGAAGTCGGAGGAGAGCGCGAGGTCCGGACGTGCGGCGCGCAGCTTATCGACCACGCGGAAATAGGCGTCCCGCCCATGGCCCCGGTTCATCCGCTTCAGGATGCGGTCGGCGCCCGACTGCACCGGCAGGTGCAGATAGGGCATCAGCGCCGGCACGTCGGCGAAGGCGCGGATCAGGTCGTCGTCCATGTCGCGCGGATGCGACGTCGTGAACCGGATGCGCGCCAGCCCGTCGATCTCGGCCAGCGTGCGGATCAGCCGGCCGAGTCCCCAGGCGGCGCCGTCGGGACCCGCGCCGTGGTAGGCGTTGACGTTCTGGCCGAGCAGCATGATCTCGGCGGCGCCCTGGCCGACCAGCCGGCGGGCTTCCGCGACGACATCCTGAACGGGCCGCGAGAACTCCGCGCCGCGGGTGTAGGGCACGACGCAGAAGGTGCAGAACTTGTCGCAACCCTCCTGAACGGTCAGGAAGGCCGCCGGGCCCTGGGGCGCGGCTTCTTCCGGCAGGGCGTCGAACTTGCTTTCGACCGGGAACTCCGTGTCGACGGCGGCGTGGCCGCGGTCCTGCAGCAGGCGGCGCACCATGCCGCCCAGCCGGTGATAGGCCTGGGGTCCGACGACGATGTCGGCGGCCGGCGCGCGCCGGCGCAGTTCCTCGCCTTCCGCCTGGGCGACGCAGCCGGCGACGGCGATCAGCATGTCGCGGCCTTGCTCGGCGCGCTTCTGGTCGCGCAGCAGGCGCAGGCGGCCGAGCTCGGAATAGACCTTTTCCGCCGCCTTCTCGCGGATATGGCAGGTGTTCAGCACGACCAGGTCGGCCTCTTCCGGCGTTTCGGCCGGGCCATAACCAAGCGGCGTCAATACGTCCGCCATGCGGGCGGAATCGTAGACGTTCATCTGGCAGCCATAGGTCTTGATGAAGAGCTTCATGGGCGGCTTTCCGCCCGGCTCGACGCCGCTATCT
>DAINCG010000478.1:1515-2995 GCA_036732525.1 Pseudomonadota bacterium
AAGCATTTGCGGGCGTCTCGTGCGTCAGCGCTGGCGGGCGGGGCCGTCCGGAAACGAGGCCGGTCACGCCGCTCGCCACGATCGATTGGCAGGCGTTGGCCATGCGGCGGCGATTTTCGAAGGCGGACATGCTGACCGGATCATGGAAGCGGATGACGGCGCGCGTGCGGCTCGCCTTCGCAAACGCCCAGACATGCGGCAGCAGGCCCATGTCGCCGTACCACGCCACGGCCGAGCGTTGCGCGCGGGTCAGCGGCAGCCCGTCCATCTCCACATAGGCGAGCGAAATGGGCTGCACGGTCACCGGCGCGCCGTCGACCTCGCGTTCGGCGACGGCGAACAGGGCGCTCTTGAACGGCAGGACGCGGGCGCCGTCGTGGCTGGTGCCTTCGGGAAACAGGATGACGTTCGATCGATCCTCAAGGCGCTGCTGCAGCATGTCCCGTTGCGCGCCGATTGCCGCGCGCCGCTCGCGCTCGACGAAAATCGTGCGTTGCAGCTTGGCGAGGAAGCCCGCGACCGGCCAGCCCGCGATCTCCGCCTTAGCGACGAACGAGCCCTCGATAACGCCGCCCAGGACAAAGATATCCAGATAGGAAATATGGTTGGCGACGAAGAGCGTCGGCCGCGCCGCGCGCATGTCGCCCTCGATCTGGATCGAGATGCCGAAGATCTTCAGCACGCCGCGATGGAACATCATCGGTATGCGCTGGGCCGCCGGCGCCCGGACCGCTATCGCGGCCAGCTGGATCGGCGTGCAGACCATGCTCCAGCCGACCAGCGCCAGCAGGCGCGCCAAGGGCATCATGCGCCGAGGGGCGTTCCGGCCGGATCGACGCCCGTGCGTTCGCGGACGCGGCGATAGCGCCGCGCATAGTCCTCCGCCAGGCGATCCGTCCGGACGACGATGCAGACGTCGACCGTATCGAACGCTTCGTCGATCACCGCGCCGTCGCCGATGACGCCGCCAAGACGCAGATATCCGCGCAAGAGCGGCGGCAGCGCCTGTTGGGCGGCTTTCTCGTCGATTTGCGAGAACGGCATCCGGTCCATGCGCACATAGCGACGACGGAGCGCCTTGGGCCGCATGTGCGGCGGTGCCAGATGGTAATAGTAGAGATAGCTCAGCGGCAGCGCGTGCGCATTCGGATCGGCGCCCGGGAACGAGGCGCAGCCGAATAGAATCTTGATGTCGTGCATCGCGACGTAGTGGGCGAGCGCGCGCCACATCAGGTTCATCACGCCCGCCGACCGGTAGTCGGGGTGCACGCACGACCTCCCGAGCTCCAGGATCTGGCGCCCGCCGCGCAACAGGCGGCGAATACTGAATTCGTCCTGCGTGTAGAACTGTCCGGCCCTGGCGGCTACGTCCCGGCGCATCAGGCGATATACGCCGACGACATGGTTCTGGCGTCCGCTGCCGTGGTCCAGGACGATCAGGTGGTCGCAGAACGCATCGAAACGGTCGAAGTCGCGACGT
>DAINCG010000479.1:0-1829 GCA_036732525.1 Pseudomonadota bacterium
CCAGCGCCTGCACATCGACCAGTCTGAGGCGGCTCGCCATCAGCTCGGCCAGATAGACCTCGCGCGAAAGCTTGGCGCTGGCCGGGTCGCGCGGCAGGGCTGCGACATGGCCGGTCAGCGTCATCGCCTGGAAGGCGATCGAACGCGGGTTGGTGTCATCCGCCAGCAGCAGGTCGACCACGGGCACGAGCTGCGCGGCCGCCAGATAGCGGGTCCGGTAGGTCATCGAGCTGTCGCCGAGCTCGAGCAGCAGGTTGAGGCGGCCGTCGTCCTGCGGTTCGCCGTCGACGATGAGCTCGCGGATCAGGATGGTCATGTGCGTCGCCCGCTCGACGCGGCGGCCCGCGTCCATCATGCGCCAGGCGAGATTGCGGGTGACGTTCTCCTGCTGCATGCCGCTGAACGCCGTCAGATCCTCCAGCATCGCGTTGATCAGCGACAGGGACTCGTCCCGGTCCAGGCTCCGGGTCGCCGTCCGGCCGCGGGCGCGGTCGCGAAGCGCCATCAAGAGGCGCCAGGAATCGATGCTCAGCCGATCGCGCACCAACCGGGCGGTCCGATCGAGGTTCGCCAGCAGGCGCGGCAGGCCGGTCGGCTCGTCCGGATCGGCGATCAGGCGGGCGATCGCGCCTTCGAGGTCTGTCGTCGGCGCGTCGTCGTCGACCGTCTCCGGCAGGTATCCCAGCGCCACGAGCGCTTCGGTCAGGCGGCTGACCGATTCCATGTCGGTCACGAAGTCGGTTTCGCCGGAAAGCCGGAAGATCATCGACCGGATCAGGCGCAGGCAGTTCTCCGCCCGCTCCGCGTAGCGGCCGAACAGATTGTCGGCGACGCGGCTTGCGAGATTGGCGCCGCTCCGCCGGAGCGTGACCGGCTGGTCCGGCGCCGCCAGGCGGGAGAATGTGCTGACTGGCCGGTCGGACAGCACCCAGACGTCCTTGGCCGCCTCGCCGCGGCCGAGGCGGGACGTCCGCGGGTCCAGCGTCTCGGTCGTGCGGACCAGGCCGCCCGGCATGACCTGGTAGCCATCCTCGCAGGCGGCGACGAACATGCGCAGCATCATCGGGCGCGGTTTCAGGCCGGCGCCGTCCCAGACCGGCGTCGTCGGCAGGCGCAGGGTCTCCTGGCCATAGAATTGATAGCCGTCGCGCCGGATCCTGTTGGCCAGGTCCTCCCGCTCCGAGGTCGAGAGGGTCCATGGCGCGATCGAGCCGGCGCGGCCTTCGACGATGGTCGTCCGGGCGAACGTCGGCCGGATCAGCAACTGGTCCAGGTTCGCCAGCACGTAGTCCTGCGCCGCGGGCTCGCCGCACCACCATGTCGCGACGGACGGCAACAGCAGATCGCGGCCCAGCAGTTTCCGCGACAGCCCGGGCAGGAAGCCCATCAGCGCTTCCGACTCGACGATGCCGGAGCCGAGGCTGTTCGCGATGGTGACCGTGCCGGCGCGCGCCGCCTCGACGAGGCCGGCGACGCCTTCCGCGGAATCGTTCCTGAGCTCCAAGGGATCGCTCATTTCGCCGTCGATACGGCGCAGGATCAGGTTGACCTGCTTCAGGCCTTCCAGGGTCTTCAGATAGACCTTGTTGTCCCGAACCGTGAGGTCGGCGCCGACGACCAGCGGAAAGCCCAGATAGCGCGCGAGATAGCCGTGCTCGAAGTATGTGTCCGATCCGGGGCCGGATGTCAGCGCGACGGCGAGCGGATCGTCCTGTCCGGTCAGGCCGATCAGGTTGTCGCCGAAGGCCTGGAAGAAGCTGGCCAGCCGGTGCGCCCGCATGCGGCGCATGGTGTCGGACATTGTGCGGGCGAGCGCGATGCGGTTTTCC
>DAINCG010000479.1:1923-2994 GCA_036732525.1 Pseudomonadota bacterium
CCAGGAAATTCAGGAAAACGCCGCCGGTCGGCGGAACGCCGTGCATCGGCCGAAGGAAGGCGGGATTGCCGTAAATCATCGAAGCCGGCAGGGCGCCGTGCTTCAATAGATTCTGCGGTCCGTAAATGTCCCCGACGATCGCGTTCAGGAGTTCGGCGCGCTGGATCAGGCCGGCCTCGAGCGCCGCCCACTCCTCGGGCGCCATGACGTAGGGAAAGGGATCAAGACGCCAGGGGCGCGCGGCCTCGCCGCCGTCGTCGCCGGCGGCGTGCAGATGGCCGTGCTCGCGCGTAACCTGCTGGGCGCTCTCCAGGATGCCGCTGAGCTCGGCTTCGGTGTGCCGGGAGAGGTCGCCGAGCAGGGCGGCCCAGTGCGGGCGCACTTCTCCGGTCGCGCCGACCATCTCGTCATAGCCGTCCGGCATTGGCGCGTATGGGGCGAGCAACCTGTTCTCCCGCGCGCTGCCGGCGGCCGCCTTGTCCGAGTCCTTCAACGTCCCAGCTCCACGTGCCGACGTCATGCCGACCCGGCGGGCGCCGCCCCCTTGGCGGCCAGCCAGCAGCAGATTTCAGAGCGTCCGATCATAGCGCACCGCCACGCCGTTCGCCTGTGCATGAATCTAGCACCCGCCAGCGCCAATGCTATGCCTCCATGATGACGCGGGCGCGGCGCAGATCGAGCGTGTAGGGGAACTCCTTCGCCCTGGCCGGACGGGGCGGCGGCGACATGCCGGGGCGGTGTCCCGTTTGGAAGAAGCGGGCGAGACGGCGGCTTTCCGCCTCGTAGGCGTTGACGGGGAAATACTCGAAGTTCCGGCCGCCGGGGTGCGCGACATGGTAGGCGCAGCCCGCGACGGCGCGCCCGGTCCACGTGTCGTAGATGTCGAAGACGAGCGGCGCATCGACCGGCAGGTTCGGGTGCAGGGCGGACGCCGGCTGCCATGCGCGATACCGGACGCCGCCGAAGGTCGCGCCGTTCTCTCCGGAGGGATGCATCGGCACGGCGTAGCCGTTGCAGCCGATGACGTAGCGGCCGTCGGTCAGCCCGGTCGCCTTCGCCTGCACCCGCTCG
>DAINCG010000480.1:0-2971 GCA_036732525.1 Pseudomonadota bacterium
TCGGGCGCGCAGCATGAACAGCGGCTGGCCGAAATCCTTGCGCACGTCTTCAATCACCAGACCCATCACCGCGGTCAGGCGCACACCGCGCTCTCCATCCTGACGGGGAAGGAGCCGCCGTCGCTCGACCTTCTGCAGATGCAGCGCGGGGTCGAAGCGCCCGACTTGGCGGCCCTGGCGGCGTCAGCCGCGACTTGACGTATCAACGGCGTCAGCCGCCGGCTGACCCGGCCGCGGCGAGAAAGTCGTCGACGATCCGTTCGACCGTGTGGGTCGGCCGCCAGCCCCATTCCTCCCGCGCCCGGCTGTCGTCGAGCGGCCGCGCCATGTCGCGGATGATTTCCTGTATACCGGGATCCGGCGCAAAGGCGAGACGCGCGCCCGGGACCCTGGCGCGGACGATCTCGGCGAGTTCGCCCGCGCTCGGCGTCGGCTTGGCGCCGTCGACCAGGTAGTTGACCGTCCGGATCGCCTCGACCGGCGCCTCGGCGAGTTGGATCGTCGCCCGGGCCGCTTCGGTCAGGTACATGATCGGCACGCGGGTGTCCGGTTCGACCCAGATATCGAACGCCGCGCCGCGCGCGGCATGCTCGATCATCTGCGAGGTGTATTGCACGACCCCCGGCGTTTCCGTGCCGGGTCCGACCACGGACGGATAGCGGATGCCGCGGAAATCCAGGCCGTATTTCCGTTTGTAGAACAGGCCCATGTGTTCGCCGAACGCCTTGGTCGCGCCATAGAACAGGATCGGCCGCTGGATCGTCGCGTCGTCGATCGGCCCGTCCGGAATGTCGAGGCCGTAGGTCCCGATCGAGCTTGAGAAGACGACCTGTGGGACGTCGAGCAGGCGGGCGGCTTCCAGCACGTAGAACGTCCCCATCGCGTTGGTCTGGATCGCCGCCGCCGGGTCGGCGTTCGAGGGGGCAGAGAGCATGGCGCCGAGGTGGTAGATCGTCCGCGGACGGCTCGCCCGGACGACATCTAGGACATGACTGAAATTGCCGACGTCGCCCGCAACGGCGGCGACCCGGCCCGCAATGTCGCCAAGCCGGCCTGCGGACGGGTTGCGGCTGAAGACCGTCACCTGCGTCACGCCCGCCGTCAGCAGTTGCCGCGCGACTTCTAGGCCGACGAATCCGGCGCCGCCGGTGATCAGTACGCTCAACGATCGCTCCTCGGGAACGGGCTCCGGGGCGCAGTATCAGGTCGCGCGCGGCGATCGGAAAGACTTGTGCGTCAGGCGCTCTCCGGTGCGCGCGTCGGTCAGCACCGGTTCGATCGCCTCGCCTGTCTGGCTGGACACGAGTTGCGGGCCCTTGCCTTCGGGATGCGGCGCCCAGGCGTTCGCCCAGTGGACGAGCGTCACCAGGACCGGGTGCAGCGCGAGGCCCTTTTCGGTCAGGCGGTATTCGTAGCGCGGCGGCCGTTCCTGGTAGAGGCGCCGTTCCAGCACGCCTTCCTCTTCCAGCTTGCGCAGACGGTCCGTCAGCACGTGGCGCGTGACGCCAAGCCGCCGCTGAAAATCGTCGAAGCGGCGCACGCCCTGGAAGCAGTCGCGCAGAACAAGCATCGTCCAGCGGTCGCCGATCACGGAAAGCCCGCGGGCGACGGGGCAGGGTTCAGACTTCAGATCGTTCCATCGCATGGGCGCAATATAGCGATGCTTGACAAGTTCCGAAAGGGAACTCAGGTTCTGTCCATTCCAATTCGGAACTCACAGGACGACCGAGATGCTCGACGCCGCCGCAAAGCCTGTCCCGACCGACGGCGCGAACCGTCTGCCGCCGCCAACCGCGGCGCCGTCGCCCGCGCCGCCCGGACGCGCCGGCTGCTCGAAGGGCCGATCGGGCCGACGCTCGCCCGGCTGGCGGCGCCGAACGTGATCGCCATGCTGGTGATGACGGCGATGAGCATTGCGGAGGGGGCCTATGCCGGCCGGCTCGGAGTGTCGTCGCTCGCCGGCCTGGCGCTGGTCTTTCCGTTGGTGATGCTGACCCAGATGCTGTCCGCCGGCGCCATGGGCGGCGCGATCTCCTCCGCCGTCGCCCGATCGCTCGGCGCGGGGGACGCGGACCGGGCCGGCCGCGTCGTCGTCGCCGCCTGGATCATCGGCCTCGTCGCGGCGGGCCTTTCGGCGCTCATCATTCTGCTCTTCGGCGAAGCGATTTTCCGGGCGCTCGGCGGCGGCACGGACGCGGTCGGCGAGGCGCTCGCCTACGCCCATGTCTTCTTTCCGGGCTGCGTGGCGCTCTGGCTCTGCCACTCGACGCTCTCGGTCATCCGGGGGTCTGGCGACATGGCGACGCCGTCGCTCGTTCTGTTGCTCGTCTCCGCGGCCGCGATCCCGCTCGCGGGCGCCTTTGCATTGGGCTGGGGACCGTTTCCGGCGCTCGGCATGGCGGGCCTGGGCGCCGGCCCGGTCGTCGCCTTCGGCATCGGCGCGGCCGCGGCGCTCGTCTATGTCGCGACCGGACGCGCGGGCGTTCGTCCGACTCTGCGCGGCCTCGGCTGGGCGGAGTTCCGGGACATCCTGCGCGTCGGCGTGTTCGCATCGCTGAACACGATGCAGACCGTCTTCACGACCGTCGTCATGGTCGCCCTGGTCGGCCGCTATGGCGAGGCGGCGCTCGCCGGCTACGGCCTCGGCGCGCGGCTTGAGTTTCTCGGCGGGCGGGCAGACCCTCATTCACGGCATCGCGATGGTCGGCGCAAATATCGGCGCGGGCCAGAAAGCGCGGGCGCTCAGGGTGGGCTGGACCGGGTCCTGCGCGGCCGCTGCGATCGTCGGCGGCGTCGGCCTCCTGGTCGCCGTGGCGCCCGACCTTTGGCTCCGGCTCTTTCTTGCGGCGGACGCGACCGCGACGCTTGAGGCGGGGCGCGCCTACTTCCGGATCGCCGGTCCGTTCTACGGCCTCTTCGCCATCGGCCTCGCGCTCTACTTCGCGAGCCAAGGGGCGGGGCGGATGTTCTG
>DAINCG010000481.1:0-2933 GCA_036732525.1 Pseudomonadota bacterium
ACGAAACGTTGCTACCTAAGGCGATCCTGCTCTAGCGGCCCCTTCAGCCCCGGTCTGTCAGGCGTCGGCGAAGCGCGGCCATGCGGGCGACGACGCCACGCAATGTCTGCGCTTCCTGTTCGGTCAGCCGCGCCCGCGAGAAGACGTTACGGAGGTTCTGCTGCATCGCCGGCCGTTGATCGGCGGAGCGGTAGAACTCGGCGGCGTCGAGTTCCGCGTCCAAGTGGTTCAGCAGGCCTTCGACCGCGCCTTGAGAGGCCGGCTCGCTGTCGCCCATGACATGCTCGACGGCGGGCGTCGCATCGCCGGACTTCAGCCACTCCCAGGCGATCAGCAGCACCGATTGGCCGAGATTCAAGGAGCTGTAGGCGGGGTTGAGCGGCGCAGTCACGATCGCCTGCGCGCGCATGACGTCATGGTTCGCGAGCCCCGATCGTTCCCGGCCGAAGAGCACGCCGACGCGCCGGCCGCCGCCGATCTCGCGGCGCATTTCCTCTGCCGCCGCGCCCGGCGTGTAGACCGGCTTCACCATGTCCCGGCGGCGCGCGGTCGTCGCGTAGACGACGTGCAGGTCGGCGACTGCCTCGGCCGTGTTGCGAAAGACTTGCGCGTTCTCCACCACGATGTCGGCGCCGGCGGCCGACGAGAACGCCTTGGGGTTCGGCCAGCCGTCGCGCGGTCGGACCAAGCGGAGCTCGGTCAGCCCGCAATTCAGCATCGCCCTCGCCGCGGCGCCGATATTCTCGCCCATCTGCGGTTCGACCAGGATGATCGCCGGCCCCGGATCGAGCGGCCCGGACTTCGTCGTATCGGTGCCGGCCATGGCTTCAGGCGGGCGGCGCCACGCCGTCGGCCATCAGCTTGTAGATCAGCCCGTCGGTCAGTGCTTCGTAGGAGGCGGAAATGATGTCGCCGGAAAGGCCGACGGTCGTCCAGCGGTTGCCTTCCGTATCCGCGCTTTCGAGCATCACCCGGGTGACGGCCGCCGTGCCGTCGCCGGAATTCAGGATGCGGACGCGAAAGTCTGTCAGGCGGACCTGGTCGAGCGACGGGTAGAACGGCGCCAGCGCCTTGCGCAGCGCGTGGTCGAGCGCATTGACGGGACCGTTGCCTTCCGCGACCTCCAGGGCGCGCGTCCCGCCGACGGCGACCTTCACCGTCGCCTCCGACAGGGCGGGGCGCTGGCTGCCGGACTCGAGGCGGTGCTCGTCGAGCACGCGGAACGTCTCGATGTCGAAATAGTCCGGCACGCCTTCCGTCAGGCGCCGGGCGAGCAGTTCGAAGCTCGCTTCGGCGCCGTCATAGGAGTAGCCCTCATATTCGCGCTGCTTGACCGTCTCCACGATCTTCAGGACGCGCGGGTCCTTGCCGTCGATGTCGATGCCGAGCTCGCGGAAGCGGGAGAGCACGTTTGCCCGGCCGGCCTGGTCCGAAACGAGGATCAGCCGCGCATTGCCGACGCTTTCCGGCGGGACGTGCTCGTAAAGCGACGGATCTTTTTCGACGGCCGAGACGTGCAGGCCCGCCTTGTGCGCGAAAGCGCTTGCGCCGACATAGGGCGCGTGCCGGTCGGGCGCGCGGTTCAGGCGCTCGTCGAGCATGCGGCTGACGGCGGGCAGGCGCCGCATCTGGGCGTCGGAGACGCCGACGTCGAAGCCCATCTTCAGTTTGAGCGTCGGGATGAGGGAAACGAGGTTGGCGTTGCCGCAACGCTCGCCAAGGCCGTTCAGCGTGCCCTGGACCTGGCGGGCGCCGGCCAGCACGGCGGCGATCGAGTTCGCGACCGCGTTCTCGGTGTCGTTGTGGGTGTGGATGCCGATCCGCTCGCCGCCGAAGCGCTGGACGACCGTCTCGACGATGCGCGACACCTCATGCGGCAGCGCGCCGCCATTGGTGTCGCAGAGCACCACCCAGCGCGCGTCGGATTCGAGCGCGGCCTCGACGGCCGAAAGCGCGTAGTCGGGGTTGGCCTTGTAACCGTCGAAGAAATGCTCCGCGTCGAACAGCGTCTCGCGGCCGCGGCTGACGCATTCGGCCACGCTCTCGCGGATCATCCTGAGGTTCTCGTCGAGGTCGACGCCGAGCGCCGTCGTCGCGTGGATGTCGTGGGTCTTGCCGACGAGGCAGACGGCGGGCGTATTCGCCGAGAGCACGGCGGTGAGGCTCGGATCGTTTGCGGCGCTGCGGCCGGATCGGCGCGTCATGCCGAACGCCGTCAGCGTGCTGCGGCCAAGCGTGAGCTCCTGGCGAAAGAACTCGTCGTCCCGCGGATTGGCGCCCGGCCAGCCGCCTTCGACATAGTCGATGCCGATCTCGTCCAGCGCCTTTGCGATCGCGGCCTTGTCCGCCGCGGAGAAATCCACGCCGTGGGTCTGCGCGCCGTCGCGCAGCGTGGTGTCGTAGAGGTAGAGGCGTTCGCTGCTGGACACGGGACCGCGACGCTCCTTCTATCTGCATCTAGAAACGACGAACGGGGGCGCCAGGCGCCCCCGTTCAAACAGCGCCCGAGGGCGCGATGAGCGCCCGACTTAACGCTTGCTAATCGGAATGTAGTCCCGGACGTCGGCGCCGGTGTAGAGCTGACGGGGACGGTTGATCTTCTGCTCCGGATCCTCGATCAGCTCGTTCCACTGCGCGACCCAGCCGACCGTGCGGCCGATCGCGAACAGGGCGGTGAACATCGAAACCGGGAAGCCCATCGCCTTCAGGATGAAGCCGGAATAGAAGTCGACGTTCGGGTAGAGCCGGCGCTTCACGAAATACTCGTCCTCAAGCGCGATCTTCTCGAGCTCGACCGCGACTTCGAGCAGCGGGTCGTGGATGCCGAGCGCGTCGAGGACCTCGTGCGCAGCCTTGCCGATGACCTTGGCGCGCGGATCGAAGTTCTTGTAGACGCGGTGGCCGAAGCCGAACAGGCGGAAGGGATCGTCCGG
>DAINCG010000482.1:0-2923 GCA_036732525.1 Pseudomonadota bacterium
GCCGTGTTGGACGTTGCAGACCCCATCGGCGGGGCCTATACGCTGGAGGTGTCGTCGCCCGGCGTCGACCGACCGCTGGTCGACGCGGACGACTACCGCCGCTTTGCCGGTTTCGACGCCCGCATCGAGCTCATCGACGCGGTCGACGGCCAGAAGCGGTTTCGGGGCAAGCTCGGCGGCCTGGACGCCGACGGGAATGTGCTGATTGGCGAGGGCGAGGCGCAGATGAAGGCGCCGCTCGCCCAGATCAGAAGGGCGAAACTGTTGTTGACGGACGCGTTGCTCGCCGCGCACGCAAAGGCGGCGGCGACCACGCAAGGCGACGAGGGTTAAGGCAAAATGGCGCATCTCTTCGGCGGCGAACTGCTGCAGGTCGCGGACGCGGCCGCCCGAGAAAAGGGCATCGACCGCGAAGAAGTCTTCGAGGCGATGGAGCAGGCCATTCAGAAGGCCGGCCGGACCAAATACGGTCTGGAGCACGATATTCGGGCGGAGGTCGACCGGCGCACCGGGGAGGTCACGCTCGCCCGCTATCGCGAGGTCGTGGCCGACGACGCCGAGATCGAGGACGAGTTCGCCCAGATCCCCGTGACCGCCGCGCAGCGCTTCAAGCCCGGCGCCAAGGTCGGCGATGTGCTCGTCGACGAACTGCCGCCGATCGACTTCGGCCGCGTTTCGGCCCAGACCGCGAAGCAGGTCATCGTCCAGCGCGTCCGCGAGGCGGAGCGGAGCCGCCAGTATGCCGAGTATTCGGGCCGTGTCGGCGAGATCGTGAACGGCGCCGTCAAGCGGCTTGAATTCGGCAACGTCATTGTCGACCTCGGCCGCGCCGAGGCGATCATCCGCCGCGACGAACTGCTTCCCCGCGAGCATTTCCGCCGGAACGACCGGGTGCGGGCGATCATCTACGACGTGCGCGAGGAAACCCGCGGCCCGCAGATCTTCCTCAGCCGCACGCGGCCGGAGTTCCTGGTGGCGCTCTTCGCCCAGGAAGTGCCTGAGATCTACGACGGCATCATCGAGATCAAGGCCGCCGCCCGCGATCCCGGCAGCCGCGCCAAGATCGGCGTCATCAGCCACGACGCCTCGATCGATCCGGTCGGCGCCTGTGTGGGCATGCGCGGCAGCCGCGTCCAGGCGGTCGTCGCCGAGCTGCAGGGCGAACGCATCGACATCATCCCCTGGTCGGAAGAGCCGGCGACCTTCGTCGTCAACGCGCTCGCGCCGGCCGAGGTCGCGAAGATCGTCATCGACGAGGACGCGGGCCGCATCGACGTGGTCGTGCCGGACGACCAACTGTCGCTCGCCATCGGGCGACGCGGCCAGAACGTCCGCCTCGCCAGCCAGCTCAGCGGCTGGTCGATCGACATCCTGACGGAGCAGGAAGAATCCGAGCGACGCCAGGAAGAGGCGCGGCAGCGCTCGCAGACCTTCATCGACGCGCTCGACGTCGACGACGTCATCGCCCACCTGCTGGTCGCCGAGGGCTTCACGACGATCGAGGAAGTGGCCTATGTCGACACGCAGGAGCTGTTCGACATCGAAGGCTTCGACGAGGACATCGCCGAGGAGCTGAAGCGCCGCGCCGAGGAATATGTCACCGCCGAGAACGAGCGGCTCGAGAAGCGGCGCGCGGAGCTTGGCATTTCCGAGGACATGAACCAAATCGAGGGGCTGGAGCTGGCGCAGCTCGTCCGCCTCGGCGAATGCGGCGTGCTCTCGCTCGACGACCTCGCCGACCTGGCGAGCGACGAATTCCGCTACATGACCAACCCGAACGTGCCGGTCGCGACGGTGGACGATATCGCCAAGCTCGACGCCGAGGCGCTGAAGGCCGGGATCGACGGCAGTCCATTCTCCGCGGAGGAAGCCGACGGCCTGATCATGGCGCTTCGGGCGGAGTGGTTCGAGGACGAGGACGGCGCCGAAGCGCCGGCCGACGCCGAGGAGACGGCCGGGGACTGACCGGTCCGCGGCGCTGGAGGACAGAAGGAACGTGATGGCCGAAACGGCGACGACGACGGAGCGAGACGACGGCTCGCGGAGGCGCAGGGAAGATCCCGGCGTCCGCCGCTGCATCGTGACGCGCGCGCGTCGGCCGCAGGAGGACCTGTTGCGTTTCGTCGTCAATCCGGAAGGCACGGTCGTTCCGGACGTCGCGATGCGGCTGCCGGGGCGCGGCGTCTGGGCGACGCCAGACCGGGCGATTTTGGCGAAAGCCATGCGGGCGGGGCGGTTTCAAGGCGGACGTCGCCGTGCCGGACGATCTGATCGAGCAGACGGCGGCGCTGCTCGACCGGCGGCTCGCGGAGCTTCTGGGTTTGGCGCGGAGCGCCGGGCAGGTTGCGGCGGGCTGGGAACAGGCGCAACAGTTCGCGCGGAAACATGCCGTCGGGCTGGTCGTCGTCGCATCGGATGCGGCGCCGGCCTCCAGGCGGAAGTTGATCGGGCTGGCGCCGGGCGCGCCGGTGATGGATATGATGGACGCGGTCGCCCTCGGGCGGGCGCTCGGGCGAGACCGCGTGGTGAACGCGCTCGTCATGCGCGGCAAGTTTGCCGAGCAATTGCACAGAGAGGCTGCGCGGCGCAGCGGCCTCGACGATGGACCGAAGGACGGCGCCGCGGCGAAAACCCCGGCTGGGGGAGGGCTCTGACCGATGAGCGATGAAGACACGACGGAACGCAAGCCGGGCAAGCTGAGGCTCGCGCCCAAGGGCAAGCTGGAACTGAAGAAGACTGTCGGCGCCGGCAAGGTGCGGCAGAGCTTCCCGCGCGGCCGCTCGAAGACGGTGACGGTCGAGGTCCGCAAGACCCGCGCCGTCCAATCCGAGTCGGGCGGCGGTCCCTCGGGAGGGCTGAGCGACGCCGAAAAGGCGGCGCGCCTGAAGGCTTTGCAGGCCGTGCAGGCCGGCGGTGGGTGTGG
>DAINCG010000483.1:0-1994 GCA_036732525.1 Pseudomonadota bacterium
CTCACCTTCAACGGTCCCGAAATCCAGGCGCTTCCGGGCGAAGTCGGCGACTTCTGGCGCGCCTTCGCGGCCGGCTTCAAGACCGAGCGCTTCGCCATGACCATGCTGCGCAAGTTCCTGCCGCAGTTGGCGGAGCGCTACGGCGACGCGCTTGGCAAGATGAACTTCACGACGATGTCGATGCTGATCTCCGACGTCGGCGGCTACGGCCTCGGGCCGCACACCGACCGTGTCGGGCGTCTGCTCGCCGCCCTCTTCTACCTGCCGGCGGACGCGAGCCGGCCGGACCTCGGCACGTCGCTTTACCTGCCGAAGGACCCGGGTTTCGTCTGCCCCGGCGGGCCGCACTACGGCTTCGACGGGTTCGTCAACGTCGCGACCATGCCGTTCGTCCCGAACACGGCCTTTTGCTTCCTGAAGACGGAGCGGTCGTTCCACGGCGTCGAGCCAATCGCGACCGACGCCCGGCCGCGCCATCTGATCAGCTACATACTTGAAGCGAACTGAACGGCGGCGGCGTCAATCGCCGCCGTCTTCATCCGGCGAACCTATGCCTTCGCCGGCTTCGAGGCTGCCGCGCAAACGGCGGAGCGCCAGCCGCATGCGTGACTTGATCGTGCCAAGCGGCGTATCCAGCTTCGCCGCGATTTCCGACTGCGACAGGCCTTCATAGTAGGCGAGCCGCATCGCCTCCGCCTGTTCGGGCGGCAGTTCGGCAAGCGCCTCGCGAACGAGGGCGGCGGTCTGCATGCGGCCGACGATGGCGTCCGGCTGCTCCTGCTCCTGCTCCATCGTCGGGTCGTTCAGGTCGACGTCCGGCCGCGCGGCGCGGCGCAGGCCGTCGATGCGCTTGTTGCGCGCGACGGTGAACATCCAGGTCGAGACCGCCGCCAGCTTGGGGTCATAGCTGGCCGCCCGTCGCCAGACGGTCAGCATCGTCTCCTGCATCAGTTCTTCGGCCTGCGCGTCGTCCGCGCCGAGCCGGCGCATATACGCCTTGATGCGCGGCGCGAAATAATCGAACAACTCGGCGAACGCGGTCCGATCGCGGTCGCGGCCGACCGCTTCGAGGAGCGCCGCCAAACGCTGGTCGCGCCCGGTGTCAGCCATGGCAGCCGCTCCGCCTCAACCGCCAGCCGCGCCGATCTCGAAACGCGCGATCATTGCGCCGTCGGCGAGCGCGCGCACCTCGATCCGCTCCCCCGAGGCGCCGGCGATCCGGAACATGATGCGGGCGCCGTCCAGGCGCGCCTCCACCAGCCGCTCGTCGGGCGCAAGCGCGACGCGGGCCTCCGCGGCCACGCCGGCCCCCGCCGATGTCATGCGATTGGCCAACGTCACGGCGATAACGACGAAACCGACGACCAGCAGAACGCCCATCCCGATCACTAACGCCTTGACCCAGGCCATTTTACCCCCAGATTTACTCGACCGTTCCATGTTATAGCCCAGGCCATCCAAACGGCCAACGAGAGCAGCCAGATCCGGTGGACGAATCCCTTAACGTCGATCTCCTACCGGAAGACGTCGGCAGACGGCTCGACCAGGTGCTCGCCGATCGCCTGGACGGCTGGTCGCGCGCGCGCATCCAGAAGCTGATCGGACAAGGCGCGGTCAGGCGAAACGGCGAAGTTCTGGCAAGCCCGTCGGCAAAGATTCGCGCGGGCGACCGCATCGAAGCGGAGGCGCCGCCCGTCGATGCGACGCCGATGGCGGGCCTCGCGCGGAAGATGGACCTTAACGTCGTCTACGAGGACGCCGACGTCATCGTCATCGACAAGCCGGCCGGACTTGCGATGCACCCGGCCCCCGGGCACGCGGACGATACGCTCGTCAACGGCCTCCTCGCCCATTGCGGCGACACGCTTTCCGGCATCGGCGGCGTCCAGCGGCCGGGCATCGTTCATCGCATCGACAAGGACACGAGCGGCCTTGTCGTGGTCGCCAAGCACGACCGGGCGCATCAGTCGCTTGCCGCCCAGTTCGAGGCGCAT
>DAINCG010000483.1:2051-2863 GCA_036732525.1 Pseudomonadota bacterium
GGTCTGGGGAACGCCCGCGCCGACCAAGGGTCGCATCGAAGGCGCGATCGGACGCGATCCAAGGAACCGGAAGCGGATGGCCGTCGTTGCTTCGGGTAAGCCGGCGGCCACAAACTACGCCGTCGTCGAAACCTTCGGCTTCGGCGCGGCCATGGTGGAATGTCGGCTTGAAACGGGGCGCACCCACCAGATTCGCGTCCATATGGCGGAGCGCGGCTGGCCGCTGATCGGGGATCCGGTCTATGGGCGCGCCACCCGGGCGCGGAAGGCCATGCTGTCGCCGCCGGCGCTCGAAGCGGCGATGGCGTTCGACCGGCAGGCGCTGCATGCCGCGCGCCTCGGCTTTACGCATCCGACGACGGCGGAAAGGCTGCTGTTCGAGAGCGCGCTTCCCGACGATCTGGCCGCCCTCGCCCGCGCGCTCGCGGGCGTTTGACGCGGCCGGGCGCCACTTTTCCGCCGTATTGCAAATGGACCATACTCCCGTTACGCGTCGGGAGGATTCAGGAAGAGACCGATGAACGATCAAGCGCCAGCGCCGACGACCATGCCGACGCTCACGGCGGACGGCAACCTTCAGCGCTACCTCTCGGAGATCCGCAAGTTTCCGATGCTGGAAGCGGACGAGGAGTTCATGCTCGCCAAGCGCTGGAAGGAGCATGGCGACGTCGAGGCCGTCCATAAGCTCGTGACCAGCCATCTGCGCCTCGTCGCGAAGATCGCCATGGGCTATCGCGGCTACGGCCTGCCGATCGCCGAACTGATCTCCGAAGGCAATGTCGGCATGATGCAGGCGGTCAAGCGCTTCGAGC
>DAINCG010000484.1:0-1036 GCA_036732525.1 Pseudomonadota bacterium
AGATCGCCGGGCCGTAGCCGCCGAAAAGCTTACGTTTGGCCATCGGGCAGCGGCTACTCCGCGGCGTCCTTGAGGCCGCCGAGGACTTCGTCCGTCTGCTCGCCGAGGCGGGGCGCGCGACGGCTGAATTCCGGACGAACGCCGTCGATCTCGAACGGCAGGCCGACGAACTTCAAGTCCTCTTCGCCCGGCCCCGAACGCAGGATATCGACGGCGGCGAGTTGCGGGCTGCCCGCAAGGCCGGCCACGTCGTTGACGACGGAGCACGGCACGCCGGCCGCCTCCAGGCGGCTGATCCAATCGGCGCATGGCCCTTCGAGCAGGCGCGCGGCGATCAACTCCAGGAGCGCGGCGCGATGCTCGACCCGCTGGACTGGCCCTTCGAAACGCGGGTCCTCCGCCCACTCCGGCCGGCCGACGGCTTCGGCGAACTTGACGAAGAGCCGGTTGTTGCCGGCGGCGATGCAGATGTCGTCGGTTTGCGTACGGAAGGTTTGGTAGGGAACGATATTGCCGCTCGCCGCCCCGGTCCGGACCGGCTGAATGCCTTCGTTGACATAATTGTTGAGCTGGCTTTCGACCCAGCCGACGCCGCTTTCGAAGAGCGAGGCGTCGATCGTGGCGCCTTCGCCCGTGCGACGGCGGGCCTCCAGGGCCGCCAGCGCGCCGATGACCGCCCACATGCCGGTCGCCTTGTCATTGATGGGCGGCGGGCTGAAGGTCGGCGGATCGTCCGGCCGGCCCGTCAGCGTCATCACCGCGCAATAGGCCTGGACCAGCGGGTCCATTCCCGGATGCCGCGCCATCGGACCGTTCCGGCCGAAGGCTGTGATATTGCAATAGATGAGCCGCGGGTTGACCGCGCGCATGTCCTTCGGCGCGATGCCGATCTGGTCGGCGACGCCCGGACGCAGGTTCTGGATGAAGACGTCGGCGTTCTGTGCAAGCTGCTTCAACAGCGCGATGTCGCTTGCCGCCTTCAGGTCAAGCACTACGGAGCGCTTGTTGCGATTGAAGGACCGGAAGACATGCGAAT
>DAINCG010000484.1:1046-1569 GCA_036732525.1 Pseudomonadota bacterium
CGTCGTCGCCGCCGTCCGGCTTCTCGATCTTGATGACGTCGGCGCCGAGATCGCCGAAGACCATGCCGACATAGGGTCCGGCCAGGGCCTGGCCGACCTCGATCACGCGAATGCCGTCCAGCAATCCCATGCAGCGCCTCCGCACCTACGGTACGGGGGCAAGATATGAGCTTTCCGGCGACGGTGAAAGCCGCGGCGCCCTCAGGCGGCGGCGGATTCCTCACCTTCGGCATCGTCCGGCCGCAGGTTCCGCTCGGCCGGCATCTTGACGCGCACGGTCGTGCCCTGGTTCAGCGCGCTCTCAAGTTCGAACGCGCCGCCATGCAGTTCGGTCAGCTGCTTGCAAAGCGGCAGGCCGAGGCCCGTGCCCTGATGGGCGCGGTTCAGGGAGCTGTCGATCTGGACGAACGGCTCCAGCACGCGAGCGACGTCCTCTTCCGCGATGCCGATGCCGCCGTCCGCGATCTCGAACACGACGCCGCCGTCCCCGCCGACGAAGGCGCGCGCCGCGACGGGCGCGCCC
>DAINCG010000484.1:1579-1806 GCA_036732525.1 Pseudomonadota bacterium
GGCGTTCGAGAGCACGTTGATCAGGATCTGGCGGAGTTTCCTGCGATCCGCCCGCAATTTCGGCAAACTGACGGACGGCTCGACCGAGAGCTTCACGCCCCGCGCGGCTTCCGTCTTCGAGATGATGCGCACGCAGTCGTCGAGCATTTCGCCCGGATCGACCACTTCGTCGCGCACGTCGACCATGCCGGATTCGACCTTCGCGAGATCGAGCAGATCGTTGATCA
>DAINCG010000484.1:1820-2857 GCA_036732525.1 Pseudomonadota bacterium
GGACGTATAGATGTCGTCGGCATATTCACGATACTCGTCCGCGCCGAGCCCGCCGAGCGCTTCCGAACGGATGATCTCCGAAAATCCGAGGATCGCGTTCAGCGGCGTCCGGAGCTCGTGGCTCATCATCGCAAGGAATTCGGTCTTCGAGCGGTTCGCGGCCTCTGCCGCGTCCTTCGCCTTGCGGACCTCCTCTGCGGCGCGCGCCATCAGTTCGGCTTCCGACTCGAGCGCGGAGACCTTGTGGCGCAATTGGCGGACACGCGCGGCGAACGCGACGGCCCGCGCATTGGCGTTTTCCGCGGCGGCGATGTTGTCGGCGCCCTGGCGGCGCGATTCGCGGAGTTCATTGGTCATGCGGCGCAGCTTCCAAGCCTGCGCCAGCGAAATGATGATCGCGCCCAACGCGACCAGCGCGAAGATGCTGGCGCCGTCGGGCACGGCCGTCGCGGCCGCGGCCGCCGTCGGCAACGCGACAGCGCCCAAGGCGATCAACAGCGCCACGCCCGCCCGGCGCAGCCGCAAGATATGTCTGGCCATAGCCAACCGACATCGCCCCCGGCGCTAGTTCGAAGGCGGTCAATATAGCCGGGAAGCCCTTTCGAGCCCGTTAAGTCTGGTCGGCAACATCCCAGTAAACGCCGGCCATTATCCGCAGCCCTTCGCGCAGAATTGGCGCCAGCGCGTGCTCGTTGGGCGCATGCTGGGAACATCCCGAATAGGAATGCGGAACCCAGACCGTCGGCATGCCGAGGATATCGGTGAAGACGTCGTTCGGAATCGACCCGCCAAGACTCGGTAGCACCGCCGGTCGCGCGCCGGTCGTTCGGACGAAGGACTGGATGGCGCGGCCGACCCAGGGATCGTCGAGATCGGTTCGCGTCGCCGCCATGGCGCCTCGGGTCGGGGCGACCTGGACCATGCCGTAACCGGCGGCGTCGAGATGGGCGCGGATCGCGTCCAGGAAGCCCTCGTGATCCGATCCGGCGACGAAGCGGATCTGGCAGACGGCGCGCGTCGACGGCGGAATCGCGTTC
>DAINCG010000485.1:0-2855 GCA_036732525.1 Pseudomonadota bacterium
GCGATTCCGTCATCTTCGCCCGACGCGACGCCTATGCCGCGCTCGGCGGCATCCGGCCGATGGCGCTGATGGAAGACTTCGACTTCGTGCGCCGAATGGAGCGACACGGAGAAACTGTCTGCATCGCGGCGCCGCCGGCGACGACGTCGTCCCGCCGTTTCCATGGACGGCCGGCATGGCGGATCGTCGGCCAGTGGCTGCTGATCCACGCCCTCTATTACATCCGCACGCCGCCGGAGGCGCTTGCTTGGCTCTACCGCTGGCGCCGTCACGCGCCCGGCGAACGTTCAGGCGCCTGATTTCGCCTTCCGGATCGCTTCCCAGACCTTCAACGGCGTCGCAGGCATGTCGATATGCCGGATGCCGTAAACGGACAGCGCGTCGACCAGCGCGTTCATCACCGCCGGCAACGCGCCGGCGCATCCGGCCTCGCCGCAGCCCTTGACGCCGAGCGGGTTGGTCTTCGCGGGGGTCGGCAGATGCGCGATCGTCATGTCCGGCATGTCGACGGCGCGCGGCAAGGCATAGTCCATGAACGAGCCTGCGAGCGGCTGGCCGTCGTCGTCGTAGACGACGTTCTCCATCAGCGCCTGGCCGATGCCCTGCGCAACGCCGCCATGCGCCTGCCCCGCCACCAGCATCGGATTCACGACGACGCCGAAATCGTTGACCATGCTGTATTTCACGACCTCGACGACGCCGGTCTCGGGATCGACCTCGACCTCGGCGATATGGCAGCCATTCGGATAGGAGAATGGCGGGCCGTCGGAGACGTGATCGACCGAGAGGTCGTCCGGCACGTCGTCCGGCAGGCTGTCCGCCGCCCTCAGGGACGCCGCCAGGTCCATCAGGCCGATGCGCCGGTCGGTGCCGACGACCCTGAAGCCGCCGCCCGCGGCGTCGATGGCGAACTCGATGTCGCCTGCCGCCGCCTCGAGAAAATGGCCGGCGGCGAGCTTGCCTTTCTCCTTCACGAGTTCGGCGGCTTCATAGATCGCCTTGCCGCTCGTCATCATCGACTTGGAGCCGCCGGTGCCGCCGCCCGCCAGCAGTTCATCGGAATCGCCCTGCAGCAGCCGAATCTTCTCGAACGGCACGCCGAGGCGGGTCGAGAGCACCTGGGCGAAGGGCGTCGCATGGCCTTGGCCGTAGTCGAGCGTGCCGGTGACGATGGTGACCGTGCCGTCCGCCTCGAATCGGACGCCGCCCATCTCCTTCGACGGCGGGCCGGTCACCTCGAGATACTGGCCGATGCCGATGCCCCGCAGCAGGCCCTTGGCCTCGCTCGCCTTGCGGCGTTCCGGGAAACCCGGCCAGTCCGCTTCTTCGAGCGCCTTTTCCAGCACCGCCGGAAAATCGCCGCTGTCGTAGACAGTGCCGGCCGGCGTGGTGTGCGGCAGCATGTCGGGCAGGATATGGTTGCGGCGGCGGATCTCGACCCGATCGATGCCGAGCGCGACCGCCGCTTCGTCCAAAATCCGCTCGATGTAGTAGTTGCTCTCCGGTCGTCCGGCGCCGCGATAGGGGCCGATCGGCGTCGTGTTGGTGAAGACACAGCGCGTCGCGACTTCCTGCACCGGCGTCGCGTAAACGCTGATCGTGTTCTTCACGACGTTGCCGGTCGGCTGCATCACCGTGCCCTGGGAGAGATACGCCCCCGTGTTGCCGAAGCCGGTGACGCGAAGCGCCAGAATCCGCCCTCCCGCGTCGAAGGCGACTTCCTGGCGCATGTCGTGGCCGCGCCCGTGGCTGTCGGAGAGGAAACTCTCCGACCGCTTGTCCTGCCATTTGACCGGCCGGCCGAGCAGCCGGGCCGCGTGCAGGATGGCGATGTATTCCGGATAGCAGGACGACTTCATGCCGAAGCTCCCGCCGACATGGCCGATCAGGACGCGCACGTCGTCCCGCTCCGCCGCAAGCGGCCGGGTCAGGTTGTTGCGCATCGGAAATGCGCCCTGACATCCGACGCGGAGCACCCAGCGCCCGTCCTCGACCTCGCCGATCGCCGCGCGCGGCTCCATCGCCGCGACGACCACACGGGGGTTGTAGATGTTCATGTCGACGACATGGGCGGCCTCGGCGAAGGCCTTCTCGACCGCCGCGCCGTCGCCGTGGTGGAAGTCCAGGATGACGTTGCCGGGCGTCGCCTCGTGGACGTTCGGCGCAGCCGCCGCGACGCCTTGCTGCGGCGTGGTGATCGCCGGCAGCGGCTCCACGTCGACGAACACGGCCTCCGCCGCGTCCTCAGCCTGGAGACGCGTTTCCGCGATCGCGCAGGCGACCGGGTCGCCGACGAAGCGGACCTTGTCGATCGTCAGCGGCGGCTGTTCGGGCTTGTTCATCGGCGAGCCGTCGCGGTTCTTGAACTCCGGCCCGTTCGGCATCAGACCAAGACTGGCGTCGATCAGGTCCTGTCCGGTGATGACGGCAAGCACGCCCGGCATCGCCTTGGCGTCGTCCGTTTCGATGCTCTTGATGCGCCCGTGCGCATATTGGCTGCGCACCATGACCGCATAGGCCTGGTTCGGCCGGGAGAGATTGCTGGAATAGCGCCCCTCTCCCCGGACGAGGATCGGGTCTTCTTTCCGGGTCACCGGCTGGCCGATGGCGTACTTTTCGTGCGCCGCCATCGCGTCGTCGAGAGGTGGGGTCATAGGTCGGCTCCGGTTTTCGGGGTCGATCAGGCGCGCAAGGCGGCGGTCGCCGCATCGTCGACATTGCCGTCGGCATCGACGGCGACGCGGTAGCGCTCCTTGGCTGCTTCCGGGGTCACGAACCCGTTGGCGACATCATGGGCGACGCGCTTCGGCGATCGCGCCTTGGCGTCGCCGCGCCCGCCGCCGCCCGGCATCTCA
>DAINCG010000486.1:0-2828 GCA_036732525.1 Pseudomonadota bacterium
CGCCGAAGACGCCGCCCTGCATCGTCACCATCTTCAGCGCCGCGTCGTGATTGCCCTTGTCGGTGGCGCCGCAACAGTCGGAGAGGATCAGGCATTCGAAGCCGCGATCGTTCGCTTCGCGCATGGTCGTGTGGACGCAGACGTCGGTCGTGATGCCGGTCAGCACGAGATTGCGGACGCCGCGGGTGTGCAGCAGGAGTTCGAGGTCCGTCGCGTAGAAGCTGCCCTTGCCGGGCTTGTCGATGATCGGCTCGCCGGGTTCCGGCTTCAACTCGTCGATGATGTCCCAGCCGGGCTCCCCCCGGACCAGGATCTTGCCGCACGGGCCGGGATCGCCGATCCCGGCGCCGATCTGGCGGGACCGCCAGCGCTTGTTCGCCGGAAGGTCGGCGAGGTCCGGCCGATGGCCCTCGCGGGTGTGGATGACGTGGTAGCCCTTGGCCCGCATCGCCGCGAGCACGGTCTTGATCGGCTCGATCGGCGCGCGGGTCAGGCTGAGGTCGTAGCCCATCGCGTCGACATAGCCGCCCTTGCCGCAGAAGTCGGTTTGCATGTCGATGATGATGAGCGCCGTGTTTTCAGGCTTCAGGTCGCCGTCATAGGGCCAGGCATAGGGATTCGCGTCGATCGTCGTCATTCCGCGGCCTCCGCCCGCTTTTCGCCGTAGCGCCGGGTCGGCGCCTCGAAACCGCAGGACTGGCCGTCGGTGACCTCGACCAGGTCCTCCCAGGGCAGCCGGTAACGGCCCGCGACCATGTCCTGCATGTAGGTGTAGGGGCAGTCCTGGGCGCCGCCCTTGACGGCGACGAAGCCCCTATGGCCGAACTGATAGATGTTGTTCTCGACGCCCCAGACCGTCCTGGCTTCCCGGATCAGGTCGGGGCGGACCTCGGCGGTGATGATCTCGTCTGGCCGGCCGCTCGTCCCGTGCGCCAGGATGGTCCCGTCGAAATTGACGATCATGCCTTCGCCCATCGAATCGAACGTGCCGTCGCTGCCGGACATGCAGACGTTCGCCGTCGCCATCAGATTGCAGAAGGCGTTCGACTGGTTGGTGAAGCGCCAGGCGTCGCGGACGGGCGCCGTGTAGCCCGCCGTCCGCAGCATGATCTCCACGCCCTTGTAGGCGCACTCCCGCGCCATTTCGGGGAACATGCCGTCATGGCAGATGATGAGCGCGAGCTTCGAGCCGTTCGGCCCGTCGATCACCGGAATGCCGAGATCGCCGGGCTCCCACGGTTCGACCGGCGTCCAGGGATGGAGCTTCCGGTAGTAGAGCTTCAACTCGCCGGCGTCGTCGACGACGATGCCGACATTGTAGGGATTGCCGCCTGGATTGCGCTCCATGATCGAGAAGCAGCCCCAGATGCGGTTGTCGCGGCAGGCCTTCCGGAAGGCCGCGACCTCCGGCCCCTCCATGTCGCACATGATGGCGTCGTCGGTGGCCATCGAAAGCCCGTGCAGCGCATATTCCGGGAAGACGACGAGGTCCATCGTCGCCATGTTCCGCCGGGCTTTCGCCGTCAACGCGACGATGCGCTCGGTCTGCCGGGCAAGGTCCGCCGGCGTCTCGACGACGGGCAATTGCAGTTGCACGAGGCCGATGACGACGCCGTTCGGAGACTTGTTGAGACCGCCCAGTCCGCTCATCGAATATCCTCCTATCGTGTGATGCTGAGAGCCGCCGGCGCGCCGGCGAGCGCGCGGGCCGGCGAACTCGTCGCGACCAAGAGGCCGAGCGTCAGCACATACGGCGCCGCGTAGAAGAGGTAGTAGCCCTGGGTCACGCCGACCGACTGGAGCGCGGGACCGAGCGCGCCGGCGCCGCCGAACAGCAACGCCGCCCAGAAGCAGGCGATCGGGTTCCAGCGGGCGAAGATGACCAGCGCCACCGCCATCAGGCCCTGGCCGGACGAGATGCCCTCGTTCCAGCTGCCGGGGTAGTAGAGCGAGAGATAGGCCCCGCCAACGCCGGCGAAGGCGCCGCCGACCGCCGTCGCCGCGAGGCGGACGCGCTTCGGGCTGAGGCCAAGGGCGCGTGCGGCGTCGTCGCTGTCGCCGACGACGCGCACGGCGAGGCCGACCGGAACATCCACGCCATGGCGACGGCGAGCGCGGCGCCCGCGACGAACAGGACGTTGATCCTGAGGGCCGCCTGAACCTGCGGCGTCTCCGACCACCACCCGAGCGGGATCGCCGGCAGGTCCGGCGCGACCGGCTGGATGTAGGGCTTGCCGAAGAAGAACGCGAGGCCGAGGCCCAGGAGCATCAGCGAAATGCCGACGGCGATGTCGTTGACCCTGGGCAGGCTGCAGAGCCAGCCGTGGAACAGGCCGAAGATCGATCCCGCCGCCGCGGCGGCGAGAACGCCGGCCCAGAGCCTGTCTCATATGCGACGGCGTAGCCCGACATTGCGCCGAAGACGAGCACGCCTTCCAGTCCAAGGTTGATCCGGCCCGACCGCTCGGTCAGGCATTCGCCCAGGCTGACAAAGATGAACGGCGTCGAGACGCGAACGGCGCCGCCGATGATGGCGAGAAGCACGGTCCAGAGGCCGATGTCGCCGTCGCTCATTTGCGCTGTCGCCATCGATCCGGCTGAAAGATGCGGAAGCGCCCGTAAAGCGTCTCGCTCGCCAGGATCGCGACGAAGACGAAGCCCTGCAGGACCAGCACCGTCGCGTCCGGCAGGTCAAGCCGGCGCTGCACCAGGCCGCTCGACGCCTCGAAGCCCGCCAGCAGGATCGCCACGGGGATGATCGCGAGCGCGTTGTGGCGGGCGAGGAAGGCGACGAGAATGCCCGTGTAGCCGTAGCCTGCCGCCAGCGA
>DAINCG010000487.1:0-2592 GCA_036732525.1 Pseudomonadota bacterium
GGCGGCCGGCGCGGCGGCAGCGGCGCGGCGGCGAAGGCGCCATGGGTCTCGCCGGAAATTACGATCGGGGCCATGGCCAGTTGCACGCGGCCGGCCCCCGGCTCCGGCGACCGGAGACGCGGCGCCGCCGCGGGGCCGCTGGCCGGTCGGCGCGGCGGCGTCAATCGGATCGGCGGCGCCTCCGCCAGCAAGCGCCGCGGCGGCTGCAGCTGGATCGGCAACGGACCGCCGACCACGCCGGCGTCGAGCACGCTGAGGTCAATGGTGACGGGGCCTTGCCCGAAGCCGGATGCGACGAACGGCGCCGTCGCGATGCCGAAACCTGCATCGTAGGTGGCGCCGCGACTGTCGATCACCAGCACGCCGTCAGCGAAGGAGGCGCCGGCCGCCAAGATCAGCGTCGCCGGCGCGATCGCGACCGCGCTCGCCGCGAGCTTCCTGCGCAGCCGGCTCATCGGCCGCGCGCCGCGGCGGCCGTCGCCTACGGAACCCGCCATCGGAGGCGCTCCAGACCATGTTGCAACATGGCCGGAACACTACCGGACGCGCCGGCTTTCCACAACATTTGAACTGCGCCCGCCAGAGCGCCGGCTGCGCTCAATCGGCGGTGACGATTTCGAGCAGCTGACGATGCAGCGTCGTCGGTCCGGCGACGATTTCGCCGGTGTCGAGCCAACGCCGGCCGCCGGCGAAATCGCTGACCTGGCCGCCCGCTTCCTGGAGGATGATGGCGCCCGCGGCGATATCCCACGGCTTAAGCCCGGCCTCCACATAGCCGTCGAGCCGGCCGGCGGCGATATGCGCCAGGTTGAGCGCCGCCGCGCCATAGATACGCACGTTGGCCGCGCGAGCCGTTCCGTCAGCCGGCGCCAAACGTCGAAGTCGTGCGCGGCCGGCACATAGGGCGGCGCGGCGAGCAGGCCGTCGCCGAGGTTGGCGCGGCCCGAGACGCGGAGGCGGCGGTCGTGCAGATAGGCCCCCTGGTTCCGCTCCGCCCAGAACAGCTCGTCCGTGATCGGGTTGAAGACGACGCCGGCGATAATCTCGCCGCTCTCCTCCAGCGCGATCGATACGGCGAAGTAGGGCACGCCGTGCATGAAGTTCGTCGTCCCGTCGATCGGATCGACGATGAAGCGGTGCGAGGTGTCGGCGCCGACCGTTTCGCCCGATTCTTCCATCAGCAGGCCGTAGCGCGGCCGGGCGCGCGTCAGTTCCTCGCGGACAATGCGCTCGGCCTTTTCGTCCGCGACGGTGACGAAGTCGCGGGGTCCCTTGCGCGACGCCTGCAGGTGCTCGACCTCGCCGAAGTCGCGCACGATCGCCCGGCCGGCCTTTTCGGCCGCTCGGATCATCATGGTCATTACGGGGCTGTGGCGCATCGCCCGGCTCCTTCCGGCGACGAGGCGCTAGTCCTTCGCCCGCTCCACGTATTCCCGGTTCTCGGTGTGGACGACGATGCGGACGCCGGTGACGATGTGCGGCGGCACGGAGATGCGCATGCCGTTCTCCAACACCGCCGGCTTGTAGGAGGCGCTCGCGGTCTGGCCCTTCACGACCGGATCGGCCTCGACCACCTCGAGCGTCACCGTCGTCGGCAGCGTAATGCCGATCGGCATGCCGTCGACCAGATTGACGCGAATGCCCATGCCTTCCTGCAGGAATTCGACCTTGTCGCCCAGCGTTTCTCGGTCGATCGTGAACTGGTCGAAGGTCTCGTTGTCCATGAAGGTGAACAGGTCGCCTTCTGCGAACAGGAATTGGGCTTCCCGCTCGTCCGTGTGCAGGCGCTCCACGGTGTCGCCGGTGCGGAAGCGCACATTGGTCTTCGTGCCCGTCGACACGTCGCGCATATCGAGCGCGATGAAGGCGTTCCCCTTGCCCGGCAGGATAAGCTCGTGCTTGATCACGATGTAGCGGCGGCCTTCGTGTTCGAGCGCATGGCCGGGGCGCAAGGTGTTGGCGATGACCTTCATGGCGGCCTCGTTGGATATGGATCGTAGATTTGGGATCGACGGGCTTCTAGCAGCCGCCCGCCGGTCCCGCAATATTGACGCCGTGGACGCGGCGTCGGCGGCGGCGCGCGCATGAGCGGCGATTCGGGCCGGAGCGCCAATGACGGCGCCTGGCGGCCGGACCGTTTCGCCCGCCGGCGCCCCTTTCTGGAGGCGCGCGGCCGCATCCTGAAAGCGGTGCGCAACTGGTTCGACAGCCAAGGGTTCCTCGAAGTCGACACGCCTGCGCTCCAGGTCTCCCCGGGCATGGAGACGAACCTCCAGATTTTCGAGACGATGCTGACGGAGCCGGACGGCGCATCGCGGACCATGGGCCTGCAGACCAGCCCCGAATTCGCGATGAAGAAGCTACTCGCGGCCGGCGCCGGTCCGATCTACCAGATCGCCCACGCCTTCCGGAACGGCGAGCGGTCGGCGACGCACAGCCCCGAATTCGCGATGCTGGAATGGTATCGGCCGGGCGCGGACTGGCGCTCCGGCGCGGCCGACGCGCTGGCGCTGATCCGGATCGCCGTCGAAGCGGCCGCGCCGCTGGCGCCCAGGCCGCCGTTCGACGCCGCGGCGCAGCCGGACTGGACCT
>DAINCG010000487.1:2602-2822 GCA_036732525.1 Pseudomonadota bacterium
CGCTTTCCAGCGGACGGTCGGTTTCGATCCGATCCCGTTGCAACGAGACACGGCCGCGTTCCGCAGGGCGGCGAACGGGGCCGGCCTCGCCGCGACGCCGGAGGACGGCTGGGACGACATCTTCTTCCGGGCGGCGCTCAATCGGATTGAGCCCGCCATGCAGCGCGACCGGCCGACGGTGCTGCATGGCTTTCCGGCGCGGATGGCCGCGTTGGCGCGG
>DAINCG010000488.1:0-2796 GCA_036732525.1 Pseudomonadota bacterium
TGGGCTACGTTCTGCCCTGGGGCCAGATGAGCTTCTGGGGCGCGACCGTCATCACGAACCTGTTCTCCGCCATTCCGGTGGTCGGCGAATACATCGTGACCTGGCTCTGGGGCGGCTTCACGGTCGACAACCCGACGCTGAACCGCTTCTTCTCGCTGCACTACCTGCTGCCGTTCGTCATCGCCGGCGTCGTGATCCTGCATCTGGCGGCGCTCCACCAGCACGGCTCAAACAATCCGCTCGGCATCGACATCAAGCAGAAGGGCGACACGATCCCCTTCCACCCCTACTACACGATCAAGGACCTGTTCGGCCTCGGCGTCTTCCTGACGATCTTCGTCGCGGTCGTCTGCTTCGCGCCGAACTACATGGGCCACCCGGACAACTACACCGAAGCCAATCCGCTGGTGACGCCGCCGCACATCGTGCCGGAATGGTACTTCCTGCCGTTCTACGCGATCCTGCGCGCCATCCCGGACAAGCTCGGCGGCGTGATCGCGATGTTCGCGGCGATCGCCGTGCTGTTCGTCCTGCCCTGGCTCGACCGCTCGCCGATCCGCTCGGCGAAGTTCCGCCCGGTCTACTTCGTGCTGTTCTGGGTCTTGGTCGCGGACTGCATCCTGCTCGGCTTCTGCGGCGCCAACCCGCCGGAAGGCATCTGGGTCGTTCTGTCCCGGATCGGCACGATCTACTACTTCGCCCACTTCCTGGTGCTGCTGCCGCTGTTGAGCCTGTATGAACGGCCGATCGACCTGCCGCTCACCATATCAAGTCCGGCGGCGTCGGCCTCCGAACAGCCAGCCGCCTAGGAGACAGGTTCGATGCGCCTATTCAAGAACCTCGCCTCGGCCGCGATCGCGGCGGGCCTCGTGACGGCCGGCGGCGCGGCCATGGCCGCCGGCGGCGGCGACAGCGCCTGCGCTCCGGACCATGTCGAGCACGTGGAGCGTCATTGGTCGTTCCAGGGCGTGTTCGGCCACTACGATCACGACTCCGCGCTGCGCGGCTTCGAGGTCTACAAGAACGTCTGCGCCTCCTGCCATTCCCTCGATCTGTTCGCCTTCCGGAATCTCTCTGCGCTCGGCGCGACGGAAGACGAGATCAAGGGCGTCGCAGCGACCTATGAGGTGCCGGCCGCGCCGAATGACGAAGGCGACGTGCTGCCGCGTCCCGCTCTGCCGTCCGACCACATGCCGGCGCCTTTCCCCAACGAGAAAGCGGCGGCCGCGTCGAACGGCGGGGCGATCCCGCCCGACCTCAGCCTGATCGTCAAGGCGCGCGAAGAGCTCGAAAACCACGTGCCGAACATCCTGGGCGGCTACATGGACCCGCCGGCGGGCTGCGAGATCCCGGAAGGCAAGTATTACAACGCGCATTTCCCGGGCTACGCGATCGGCATGGCGCCGCCGCTGTTCGACGGCGCGGTCGAGTATGCCGACGGCACGCCTGCATCCGTCGAACAGATGACCAAGGACGTGACGCAGTTTCTGGCCTTCGTCGCCGAGCCGAAGCTCGAGGAGCGGAAGCGCATGGGCGTCAAGGTCGTCCTGTTCCTCGTCATCCTGACCGTGCTGCTTTACCTGGTGAAGAAGCAGGTTTGGCGGAAGATCCACTGACGGCGAACCCGCCGGTTGACCCGGCGCCGGTTCCGGCGTTTGAAGAGGGGCCGCGTCGGCAAGGGCGCGGCCCCTTCGTCTTTCAGCGACGTCCCGACGGAGACAGCAGCGCATGAGCGAACCTGGCGCGCCCCCCGTGATCGGCGTGATCGGCGGCAGCGGCGTCTACGATATCGACGGGCTGACGGAGCGCCGGTGGCGGCGTGTCTGGTCGCCGTTCGGCCAGCCGTCCGACGAGATCATGGAAGGACTGCTGGACGGTCAGCGCGTGCTCTTCCTGCCGCGCCACGGCCGCGGCCACCGGCTGCCGCCAAGCGCGCTCAACTACCGGGCCAACATCGACGCCCTGAAGCGGGCGGGCGCGACGGAGATCCTGTCGCTGTCGGCCGTCGGCTCCCTTAAGGAGGAGCTGCCGCCGGGCCGGTTCGTGATCGTCGACCAGTTCATCGACCGCACCTTCGCTCGCGAGAAGAGCTTCTTCGGCCCCGGCTGCGTCGCGCATGTGGCGCTCGGCGACCCGGTCTGCCCGCGCCTCGGCGACGCGCTCGAGGCGGCGGCGAAGAACGCCGGGGTCGACGCCGTCCGCGGCGGGACCTATCTCGCGATGGAAGGCCCCCAGTTCTCGACCCGCGCCGAGTCGGAGCTCTACCGCAGCTGGGGCGCCAGCGTGATCGGCATGACCAACATGCCGGAAGCGAAACTCGCCCGCGAAGCGGAGCTCTGCTATGCGACCGTCGCCATGGTGACAGACTATGACTGCTGGCATGACGGCCACGATGACGTCACGGTCGAAGCCGTCATCAAGGTCCTGATGGAAAACGCCGACAAGGCCCGGTCGATCGTGAAGGCGGTCGTGCCGCTGCTCGCCGGACGCACGACGAGTTGCGCCGCAGGCTGTCATACCGCGCTCGATGCGGCGATCGTAACCGCGCCGGAAATGCGTGACCCCGACCTCGTCGCCCGCCTCGACGTCGTCGCCGGACGGGCGCTCAACCGATGAAGATCGACGGCGCGGCCTATCGTTCGATCTGGCGGGAGGGCGAGCGGGTCCGGATCATCGATCAGACCTGGCTGCCGCACGAACTCCGCATCGTCGATCTGCCCGACCTCGCGTCGGCCGCGGCGGCGATCCGGGACATGCAGGTGCGCGGCGCGCCGCTGATCGGCGCGACCGCGGCCT
>DAINCG010000489.1:0-2791 GCA_036732525.1 Pseudomonadota bacterium
CCGGCCGTATCGGATGCGTAGCCGGCCGTGTCGAAGCCGTCGCCGCCAAGCAGCATGTCGGCGCCGGCCCCGCCGGTCAGCAGATCGTCGCCGGCGCGTCCCTCGAGGCGATTGTCGGCCGCGTCGCCGGTCAGCACGTCGTCGCCGGCGCCGCCGACGATCGCCTCGAAGCCCGAGAACCCGTCGCCCGCCGCGTCCCCGCCGGCGGCCGTTCCGTCCAGGAGGGAGACCGTCACGCCGGTCGTGTCGGACGCATAGCTCAGCGTGTCGAAGCCGGGACCGCCGGCCATGACGTCCCCGCCGGGACCGCCCGAGACCGTGTCGTCGCCTGCGCCGCCGAAGAGCGCGTCGTCGCCGCCGAGACCGGAGAGCGTGTCGTCGCCGCCGAGGCCCTCCAGGATGTCCGGGCCGTCGCCGCCCGCTAGGTCGTTCGGGCCGTCGTCGCCGGTCTGGACGGTCGGCGTCGAGATTTCGAAGGCGCCGATGTCGCTCGCCGCGCCCGCGACGCGGAGATAGCCGGGCCCGCGACCGTCGAACGGCAGCGGCTCCGTCACGTCGCCGTCGCCGTCAAGGTCGAAGGCGTCGGCCGGAAGCGCGCCGTCATCGCCGGCGTCCGCCGCCCGGCCGCCTGCCAGGATCGCGACGGTCGGCACGACGCCGCCATTGTCGCCGAAGCCTGCCGCGTCGAGCACGAGGGCGGCGTCCGGTTCCGTGATATCGACGCCCGGCCGGCCGAGCCCGGCCTCCGCGAACAGATTGACGCCGCGATAGACGATTGTTCCGCCCGCCGCGATGTCGTCGATCTCGTCCCCGACGCCGAGCGCTCCGTTCCCGTGAAACAGCGAGTTCGCGATCTCCAGATCGCCCTGGTTGAGGATCGCGCCGCCGGACCCGAATGCGACGTTCCCGACGAAGGTCGCATTGTAGAGCTTCAGGCTGCCCAAATTGTTGACGGCGCCCCCGTCCACATCGCCGCTGGCGTTTCGGTAGAAGGTCGAATTGATCGCCCGCGCGTCGCCGATGTTCAGGATGCCGCTGTCGAAGAGCCCGCCGTTCCGGTAGACCGCCGAATTGACGATGTCGAGCGCGCCGCGATTGTCGATGCCGGGCGCCGAGCCGTATTCCGCCCTTTGACCGTCGCCGTTATTGCGCAGCACAGCGTTCAGCACGGTCAGCCCTGCGCCGGCGGCGATGTAGGCGGCGCCGGCGTCGCCCGCCCCGCGCTGGACGATGACCGACTTGAGGGTCGATGCGCCGCTCTCGACCTGGAACGCCGTGCTGAGACCCTGGGCGTCTATGGTGACGTCGGCCGCGAGGTCGCCGTCGACGTCGCCGTCGATTTCGACGCCCTGCGCCAGGACGAGCGCGCCTTGCGCAAGTTCGATGGCGCCGCTGGCGGCGAAGACGATCCGGTCGCCCGGCGCGGCGCCCGCGATCGGCTCGCGGAGCGTCGTGTGTCCGTCGTCCGCCGTTACGTCGTCGAGCCTGTCGACCGTGAACGTCGCCATGTCGTCATCCCCATTCTGCGCCGAAGCCTCAGCCTAGCCGGCAGGGGATGACGCGCAAGCCGCCGCCGGCTACTCCGCGGCGGCGACCGAGGCCGGCGGGGGGCGGACCAGGGGCTCGTAGTCGGTGAGCAACGCTTCGGTGATCTTGCCCGGCGTGAAGCGGTGCTCGTCGATCTCGCCGACGGGCGTGACTTCGGCCGCCGTGCCGGTCACGAAGCATTCGGAGAAGTCCGCGAGTTCTTCCGGCTTGATGTGCCGCTCGACGATCTCGATGCTGCGGGCGCGGGCCAGATCCATCACCGTCTGCCGGGTCAGGAAACAGTCCGGCGTCGGCGTATGGATCACGCCGTCCTTGATCAGGAAGATGTTGGCGCCCGTGCCTTCGGAGACGAAGCCCCGCCAGTCGAGCATCAGCGCGTCCTGGTAGCCTTCCTTCTCGACCGCGTGCTTGGAGAGCGTGCAGATCATGTAGAGACCGGCGGCCTTGCTTTGCGTCGGGGCGGACAGCGGGTCCGGCCGGCGCCACGGGCCGGTCTTCATACGGATGCCCTTCGCCCGCATTTCCGGCGAGAAATAGGACGGCCATTCCCAGGCCGCGATCGCGACGTGGATCGTGTTGGCCTGGGCTGAAACGCCCATCATCTCCGCGCCGCGCCACGCCACCGGGCGGACATAACCGTCGACGATGTTGTTGGCGCGCAGCACGTCGTACTTGGCCTGCTCCAACTCATCGACCGAGAAGGGGATCTCGAAGTCCAGGATGCGGGCCGAATTGTGCAGCCGTTCGGAGTGCTCGCGGCTGCGGAAGATGTGGCCGCCATAGGAGCGCTCGCCCTCGAAGACCGAGCTCGCATAGTGCAGGCCGTGGGTCAGAACGTGCAGCTTCGCGTCGCGCCACGGGATCATGCGGCCGTCAAACCAGATTGCGCCGTCGCGGTCGTCGAATGGAAGCAGGTCTTCGGCCATCGCCCTCATGTCCTCGCCAAATGTCCGCCGATCTGCGCCGGCCAGCCTGCGCCAGCATAGCAAGCGGCGGATTATGTTCAATCATCCACAGCTTTCCGCGTCCAAGGCTTGACCGTCGGCGCCGATATCGTGGCTTAATGCAGCCGATACCTACTATATATGGCGCATCGCTAGGAACGGCGACGCGACTTCGACGAGACGAACGTTTGGGAGATTGGCAGCATGAGCTGGACGCCGGAACGGATTGCGGACTTGGAGAAGCTTTGGGCCGAGGGCTTGAGCACGGCGGAGATCGGCCGGCGCCTCGGCGTCTCGAA
>DAINCG010000490.1:0-2756 GCA_036732525.1 Pseudomonadota bacterium
GGTCGAGTGTGTCGAACAGTTGGGCGGCGTCGAGCTGGGCGAGGGCACCGGTCACGGCGTGAAGCTGGGAGACGCGGAGGTCCGCGAACAGCTCGCCCACGGCGCAGAAGACCGACGCCATCCGGGGCACGAGCACCTTGTTGACGCCGAGATCGCGCGCCTGCGTGCCGATGGTGGCGCTGCCCGCGCCGCCGAACGACATCAGGCAGAAATCGCGCGGATCGTGGCCCTGGGCGACAGAGACGTAGCGAATCCCGTTCGCCAGGTTGTTATTGAGAATGCGCAGGATGCTGAACGCGGCTTCGTCCACCGACATGCCCAGCGGCTCGGCGACGTGGTCGGCGATCGCCCGGCGCGCCCGGTCGGGATGAACCTGCATGCGTCCGCCGAGAAAGAAGTCCGGGTTCAGGTAGCCGAGATGTAGAAACATGTCGGTGACCGTCGGCAGCTCGCCGTCGAAGCCATAGCAGGCGGGCCCGGGCCTGGCGCCGGCGCTTTGCGGTCCGACGCGGAGCGCGCCGCCATCGTCGACCCACGCGATCGATCCGCCGCCGGCGCCGATCGTGTGAATGTTAAGCATCGGCAAACCGACGAATTGGCGGCTGAACCAGGTCTCCGACCTGGTCTCAGGTGCGCCGGCGCGGATCAGGCAGACGTCGTAGCTGGTCCCGCCCATGTCGACGCCGATGACGTTGGGCTGGCCGCAGGCCTCGCCGATACGCGACGCGGCAGCGACGCCGCCCGCCGGCCCCGTCAGGAGCGCGCCGCATCCGAGCCGGCCGGCATATTCCGGCCTCGCGATGCCGCCGTTCGACTGCATGACCAGCAGGTCGTTGCGAAAGCCGTGCTCGCGCAGAGTGTCGACGAGATCGTCGAGATAGGTTTTCAGGAGCGGGCTGACGAAGGCGTTTACCGCCGTCGTGCTGAAGCGCTCGAATTCCCGGATCTTGGGCAGAACCTCGCTCGACTTGTAGACATGCACGTCGGGCAGGTGTTCCGCGAACAGCGCGGCCGCGCGCTCCTCGTGCGAGGAATTGAGATAGGCATTGAGAAAACAGACCGCAACCGCCCGTATGCCGCCGTCGCGCACCGCGTCGACGGCGCGCAGGACGGCGGCTTCGTCGAGCGGCGTGATGACTTCGCCGCCGGCGCCGATCCGCTCGGGTATCGGCAAGCGCCACTGGCGGGGGACGACGTCGAGCGGCGGCTCGAGGCGAATGTCGAACAGCACCTCCTTGTGACCGCGGCGCAGCTCGACGATGTCTCGGAAACCTTCGGTCGTGAGCATCGCCGTCGGCACGCCGCGATGCTGCAGCATGGCGTTGGTCGCGACCGTCGTCCCGAAGTTGATGACGTCGGTGTCGCGCAGGAAGTCGTCCAGTTCCCGGTCGACTCTCTCCGCCATGTGGCTTAGGGCGTCGATCACGCCGCGCGACTCCTCGCCGGGCGTCGACGGCACCTTGCCCTGAAGCAGAACCGACGCTTCATCCTGTACGACGATGTCGGTGAAGGTTCCGCCTACATCTATTCCGATCTTGTACATTCACGTCCCCGCAGTTTGCATTGGAGAACAAGAGTACGGACGGAGGGCCGGCAGCACCGTCTCCCGGCCCTCGCCCAGTCGGATCAAGGTTTCTGCAGGGGTTTGGACGCCCAGCGCGCCGGCCATACAAGGTTGAACCGGCCGTTCTGCCACTGGGTCACGCCGACGAAGGACCGCATATTCTGACCGAGATGTTTGCCCATCTGGCCCGGGCCCGAGAACTTCACGCCCCAGCCCATCGGCAACGAGCCTTCGGGCAGGTCGAGCGCCATCGCGGCGGCACGGATGGCGTCGGCGTCCATCTTTCCGGCCTTCGGCAGGACGTACTTGAACAGGATCCAGGCCCCGTCGAAGCCGACGGCCGCGAACGGCGTCGGGGAGCGGTTGGTCATTTTCATGTACCGGTCCCGGAAGATCTGACGCAGCTTGCGCGCCTCTTCAGTGAGCTTCGACGCATCGATGTCGGTCGGCATGTTGATCGACATCATGCCGTCCGCGTAGTCGCCGATCTCCTTCCGGAAGGAGGGCGACGCGACGCCGGCCCATCCGACGATGGCCTTCGTCTTCAGCCCGAGCTCCTGGGACTGGCGCGCGAACAGGATTGCGTCGTTGGGATAGTCCGCCGACATGACGATGTCCGCCTTCGCCGCGCGAAGCTTGAGGATCAGCGACGACAGGTCCGTCGAACGAGCCGAGTAGGATTCAACCGCCACGGGTTTGATCTTGTAGAACTCGAGCCGTTTCTGGATCAGGCGGGCGATCGAGTTTCCGAAAGCGCCATCCTCGTGCTTGATTGCGATCCGGACGTTTTGCTGCGTCTTCCCGATCTTCGGCGCCAGCTGCTTGACCGCGAAGTCCGTCAGCGTGTTGGCCCACGCCGCGCCGGCCGGCACGGTGCGGAAGGTGTATTTGAAGCCACGGCTCGTGATCTGCTCGGCGGCCGAGCCGGGCTCCCAGAAGATCACCTTCTTGCGCTCCAGCACCTGGCTCGCAACGATGGCGAGGCCGCTCGAGTTGGTTCCAATCACGACCTTGAGACCGGTGTCGGCGAGCCGCTCGGCCTCCGACCGGGCGACGTTGGGCGACGTGGCGTCGGCCTTCACCAACTCGATCTTGCGGCCGTTTATGCCGCCCCGCTCGTTGATCAGCTCGGCGGCGATGCTCACGCCGCGAAAGGTCTCTTGTCCGAGAAAGGCGATCGGGCCGCTGAACT
>DAINCG010000491.1:0-2709 GCA_036732525.1 Pseudomonadota bacterium
ACCGCGCCGGTCGACACGCCGTTCCTGCGCCGAAGCGCGTTCGAGCGGCTGCTCCAGGCCGCCTCCGACGACATCGACGCGGCGATCGCGGACGCTGGCGGACGGCCGCAATGGCTCGCCGGTCTCTGGCGTACGTCCCTCGCCGGGGCGGCGAGGGACGCGCTTGGCGGCGACGACCTCTCGATCGCGCGATTTGCGCGGAACCATCGGGTGCAATACGTAGCTATACCCGGAGCCGGCGCGATGTTCCTGAACGTCAACACGCCGGACGATCTGGCCCGCGCCGACGACGCAGCGACCCGTGAAGGAAAGTGATCTCTCTCTATGACCGAGGCCGAACATCTGAAGCTCCTGGAAGCGGTCGTCGCGCGGATCTGTCACGATCTGATCGGCCCGGTCGGGGCCGTGCACAATGGCGTCGAACTCGCGGAGGAGAGCGACAGCGCGAGCGAGGCGCAGGAAATGATCAGCATGGTCAAGGACAGCGCCGTGCTCGCATGGGGCCGGCTCGCCTTTTTCCGCGCCGCCTTCGGGTCGGGCGGCGGCCAGGATAGCTGGAACGGCCAGGAGATCCGCGACCTGTTGACCCGCGCGCTGGCGACCAAGCGCCTGTCGTTCACCGTCTCGGGCGCGCTTTCCGACGCCGGCTATGCGTTGACGCTCGATCAGGCGCGGCTCGCCTTCGGCCTCGCCATGTCCGCGGCGGAGAGCCTGCCGCGCGGCGGCGTCGTCAGCGTGCTGGCCGGCGGCGATCCCAAGGCGCCGACGCTCGCCGCGATCGGCGAAGGCGACCGGGGCGAACTCAAGGACGAGGTCGAAGCGGCGCTGGCCGGCGGTCCGCCGGAGCCGCGGGCGGCCCATGTCCATCTGCTGCTGGAGCGGGCGAAAGCGATGGGCCGGACCGTGGAGGCCGAAGCGGACGGCCGCAAGGTCGTCTGGAAGGCCGATTGACACGGCGTTTCGCCGCGCGCCGATAGGGCGTTGGAATGCTCTCCCTGGAGCATGCCGCTTCCGCATGGCAGCGGGATCCATGCTCTAACTTTATGATATCGATCAACTTATCCTGCATTTGACGACTCTGCTTAAGGCAGGGTCGATTTAAGAAGACAGCGCATGGACCTCCGTCCGGTCGGCTTCCTGCTCGGCTTTCTGATCGCGGCGCTTGGCGCTTCGATGCTCGTGCCGCTCGGCGTGGCGGCGCTGACCGGGGATGGGGAGGCGCTGCCGCTGCTTGCGGCGTCGCTTTCGACGCTGTTTCTCGCGGGCCTGCTCATCCTGGGCCTGCGCATGGATCGGGTGGAGATCGACCGCCGACAGGGATTTCTGCTGACCAGCCTCGCCTGGATCGTCCTGCCCGCTCTCGGCGCCTTGCCGTTCGTCTGGTCGGACTATCCGATATCCGCCACCGACGGCGTCTTCGAAAGCGTGTCCGGCATCACCACGACGGGCTCGACCGTGCTCTCCGGCCTCGACGTGATGGATCGCAGCATCCTGCTCTGGCGGTCGATGCTGCAGTGGCTCGGCGGCATCGGCATCATCGCCATGGGCATCGCAATCCTGCCGTTCCTGAAGGTCGGCGGCATGGAGATCTTCCGGATGGAATCGTCCGATACCTCGGAAAAGGCGGCCCCGAGGGTGAGCCAGCTGGCGGCCTATCTCGTCGGAGTCTATTTCGGGCTGACCGTGCTCTGCGGCGTCGCCTACTGGGCCGCCGGCATGACCGGCTTCGAGGCGCTCAACCACGCGATGACGACGGTTTCGACCGGCGGCTTCTCGACCTCCGACGCGTCGATGGGGCATTTCACGCAGACGGCGATCCACTGGCTGGGCAGCCTGTTCATGCTGCTCGGCTCGCTGCCGTTCGTCCTTTACGTCCGCATCGTCCGGGGCGAGCCCAAAGCCTTCCGTCGGGACTCGCAGGCGGCCTCGCTGTTGCTGCTGCTCGGCGTCGCCAGCCTGATCATTTCCGTCTATCTCGTGATGCGCGACGGTCTCGGGTGGATGGACGCGATCCGCCATGCGGTCTTCAACGTGACGTCGATCGTCTCCACGACCGGCTACGCCAGCGACGACTACGGCCTTTGGGGGCCGTTCGCGGTCGCGGCCTTCTTCTTCCTGACCTTCGCCGGCGGCTGCTCCGGCTCGACGGCGGGCGGCTTCAAGATCTATCGCCTGCAGGTGCTGGCGCTGACCTTCATCGTCTCGATGCGGAAGCTGATCCGCCCGCATGGCGCGTTCGTCGCAAGGATCGGCGCAGAGCCGATTGATCGGAAGGTCAGCGACGCCGTGCTGACCTTCATCGTCGCCTACTTCGTGTCGATCGTCGGGATCGCGCTCGGCCTCGCCGGCTTCGGGCTGGACTTCGACACCGCCGTCAGCGCCGCGGCGACCGCGGTCGCCAATGTCGGTCCGGGCATCGGCCAGATCATTGGCCCGGCCGGCAACTTCGCCACCCTGCCGGACGGCGCAAAATGGATTCTCTGCCTCGGCATGCTGCTCGGCCGGCTCGAAGTCCTGACCATCGTCGTTCTCTTCATGCCGGACTTCTGGCGGCCGTGAGCGTGTATCCGATTGTCAGGACGACGGCGCGGGCGACGCGATCGGGTAGCGCCGCCGCCAGTCCTCCGCCCAGGCGACGAGGCCGTCCATCGCGGCCTTGCGCGCCGGGTCCGCGCGAACGGCGGCCGCGTTGAAATCTTCCGGGCGCCA
>DAINCG010000492.1:0-2467 GCA_036732525.1 Pseudomonadota bacterium
GGTGACGCTGCATGTCGGCGCGGGCACGTTCCTGCCGGTCAAGACCGACGACGTGCGCGACCATGTCATGCATGCCGAATGGGGCGAGATCGACGACGCGGCCGCCGCCGAGATACGAGCGACGCGCGCGGCGGGCGGGCGCATCGTCTCCGTCGGCACGACGCCGCTCCGTATCCTGGAGACAGCGGCGGCGGACGGCGCCGTCCGGGCCTTCCGGGGCGAGACCGACATCTTCATCACGCCCGGCTATCGCTTCCGCGCCGTCGACGCGCTGATGACCAACTTCCACCTGCCAAAGTCGACCCTGTTCATGCTGGTATCCGCCATGATGGGCCTGGAGCGCATGCGCGCCGCCTATGCCCACGCCATCGTCGAACGCTATCGCTTCTTCTCCTATGGCGACGCGAGCCTGCTGCTGCCCGACGGGAGCGGCGCATGAGCATCGACTTCACCCTGCTCGGCCAGGACGGCGACGCCCGGCTTGGCCGGATCGAGACGGCGCACGGCGTCATCGACACGCCCGCCTTCATGCCGGTCGGCACCGCCGGCACGGTCAAGGCGATGCGGCCAGAGGAAGTGGCTGCGACGGGCGCGCAGATCGTGCTCGGCAACACCTATCACCTGATGCTGCGGCCGACGGCGGAGCGCATCGCCGATTTCGGCGGGCTGCGCGCATTCATGCGCTGGGAAGGGCCGGTGCTGACCGATTCCGGCGGCTTCCAGGTCATGTCGCTTGCGGAGCTTCGGAAGATCACCGAGGCCGGGGTCCGTTTCCGCAGCCATATCGACGGCAGCTATCACGATCTCTCGCCCGAGCGGTCGATCGAGGTCCAGCACCTGCTCGATTCGACGATCACCATGGCGTTCGACGAATGCACGCCCTTTCCGGCGACGCCCGAACAGGCCGCGCAATCGATGCGGCTTTCGATGCGTTGGGCGGAGCGGAGCCGGGCGGCCTTCAGACAGCGCGCAGGCTACGGCCTCTTCGGCATCGTTCAGGGCGGCGTCTACCCGGACCTTCGGGCGGAAAGCGCGGCGGCGCTTCGCGAGATCGGGTTCGAGGGCTATGCCGTCGGCGGCCTCGCCGTCGGCGAGGGCCAGTCGCAGATGTTCGAGACGCTGGGCGTCACGACGCCCCATCTGCCGGCCGACCGTCCGCGCTACCTGATGGGCGTGGGCAAGCCCGCCGACATCCTGGGCGCCGTCGCCCGCGGCGTCGACATGTTCGACTGCGTGCTGCCGACGCGCTCCGGCCGCACCGGCCAGGCCTGGACCTGGGACGGGCCGCTCAATCTGCGCAACGCCCGGCACCGGGACGACGCCGGCACGCCGCTCGACCGGGACTGCCCCTGCCCGGTCTGCGCCAAATATGACCGCGCCTATCTGCACCACCTGACCAAGGCGGAAGAGGTGCTGGGCCTGATGCTGCTGACCGAGCATAATCTCTGGCACTATCAAGCGCTGATGCAGCGCACGCGCGCCGCCATCGCCAAAGGACGGTTCGCGACATTCCTGGCGGACTGCGCCGCCCGGTGGGGTACAAACAAAAAACAATCATAGGTATATTTTTTAGGCTTACAATACGACTATAATGCATGGCGACAAGGGAGATGCGCCATGGGACTGGATTTCGTTGTGTTGGAGCGGGATGACGATGACGATCCCGAACAGTGGCCGGGCACGCAGCTCGACACGCGGCGGGCCGACGACCCCGCGGACTTCGTTCAAGCGAAGTTGCGGCGGGTCTATGATTCGCGGTTCTCACCCGCCGGCCTCGCCGCCTCCGCGGAGTTCAGCGGGTGGCCAGGGCCGCCGCGACCGCCGGGCATCGTCGGCTTCTTCTTCTGGCCGCTCTCGCTCCTGATCGTCTGGCCGGCGCTGTTGTTCCATGCGTGGCGGGAAAAGCGCCGCGATGCCGCCCGCATCATCCCCAGCTACGACGATTGGCGGAACGAACTTCTCAGCCAGGATCCGCCGCAAGTGGTCATACCGTTCGGACCGAACTGTCCGCCGGGCGGCAAGCCCTTCTGCCCCGCGATCGTGCAGTGGTACGGCTATCGCGGCCGCGTGCTGGAGCCCCGGCACAACGAGCTGGCCGCTTGGTGGGCCAAGCGCAACGGCGTCGATCTGGATGTGCTGCTCTACAACGGCGAATACCTCGACGGGCCGCCTTCAATCGAACGCGGCGCCGACATCGTCGAAGACGCCGGGGCGACGATCGGCGACGTCGCGGTCGTCTTCCGCGACATGGCGCGCGATTGCGAGGAAGCCTTCCCCGAAATTGTCGCCGCCGCGGACGAACAGCCCAGAGGCGACGATGCGATCGGCCCCTTCCCCGACCGCGGCCTGGACGTCCAAACGATTCCCTTCACCCTTTCCGCCATCCGCGGCGCGGCCACGTTCTTCGCGTTCTGGCAGGGCCGCGGCTACAAGATTGCGGCGGACTTCTGATCGGCGCGGGATCGGT
>DAINCG010000492.1:2484-2708 GCA_036732525.1 Pseudomonadota bacterium
GAAACAGCGCGCCCGACCAGCCAAGGACCATTCCGCCATGCCCGGCCCCTTCGACGGCCTGAAAGTCGTCGACCTCACCACGGTCGTCGTCGGCCCCTACTCGACCCAGATGCTCGCCGACATGGGCGCGGAGGTCATCAAGGTGGAAGCGCCGGACGGCGACCTGACGCGCCTGACCGGTCCCAGCCGCAATGCCGGCATGACCGGCAACTTCATGCAGCTCA
>DAINCG010000493.1:0-2678 GCA_036732525.1 Pseudomonadota bacterium
CGCCGGCAGGAAATGCTGGCGGGCTGGGCGCCGCTGCTCGGCGAACGCTACCGGATGCTGCGTTACGAGGACTTCGTGGCCGCGCCGAAGACAAGCGTCGCGCACATCCTGAGCTGGGCTGGGATGCCGGCGCAGTCCGACCTCTTTCGGGACGCGACGTCCGCGACCGTTTCGTGGACGGACCAGCACCTCTTTCCGCCCGCGAACGAAGGCGTGCTCGCCCGCCGGGAAACCGACGTCGTCATCCGGGCGCCGGAATGGCGGGACCCGCGGCACGACGCCCTCCACGCCCAGACGCTGAAGCGCTCGCACCCGGTCGGCGCCGCATATATTGCGGCGCTCCCCGACAGCCCCTAGGGTCCGCCGCATGAGCGAGGCGCCAGCTTACGACATAGCGTTTCTGATCTGCTCGGAGCGGTCCGGTTCGAACCTGATCCGCGCCATGATGGACGCCCATTCCGAAGTCGCGGCGCCGCCGCCTTTCCACATCGGGCGCGAGCTTGGCGCGAATTTTCACGCGACGCTGGGCGAAGGCGCCGCGTCGCCGGCCTGGACGAAGCTCCGCGCCCAGATGCTGCAGCGGATCAAGCGCCTCGACAGCGCCGAACTCGCGGAAGACGTCGCGGCCCGCTTCGACGGCCTGCCGGCGCTCGACATGGGCGGCGTGCTGCGCGCGTTCTATGACGCCGTCATGAGCCGGACGAACGCCCGGCTGCTGTTCATCAAAGAAAACAACGTCCACCGCATCCAGTTCATGCTGCTGCACTGCTTCCCGGATGCGAAGTTCGTCTTCCAGGTGCGCGATCCGCGCGACTTCCTGCTGTCGGGCAAGGAACGGCGCGCCGGCCGGTTTGGCAACAAGTTCGGCTCGACCCGCCATGCGCTAGAAGTCTGGCGGGAGGACCAGCAGGGCGGCCTCGCCACGCTCGCCTATCTCGGCCCCGAACGTGTGCACCTGCAGCGCTACGAGGACCTGATCGCGGACCCGGAACGGGTTCTCTCCGCCCTCTGCCATCGTCTCGGCCTCGCCTTCGAGCCCGCCATGCTCGACTTCCACAAGGAGCGGCGCAACCAGCGCTTCGCGAAGATGGGCGAGCAGTGGGGCAACCTGAAGAACCCCGTCATCGCCGGCAACAGCAAGCGCTACCGGTCCGGCCTGTCGCCGTCGACGATCCGCACGGTCGAAGCGCACCTGGGCGACCTGATGCGCCGCTTCGGCTATGCGCTGGACTACGCCGACCCGCCGCCCGGCTATTTCCGCCACATCTTTCTGCCGCACGTGATGGAAGCCATCGAAAAGCGGGCGAACGGCGAACGCACGGGCTTCTATTCGAACGGCAGCGGCAAGATCGAAACGGAGATCGAGGCGATGGCCGGGCCGCTGGAGCTGCCCTACGGCCGGATCGCCGAGGGCGACGAGGCCGGGCCGTGAGCCCCGGCGCGATCGGCGACGCCATACTGGCGGCGGCCGCCGCCCGCCCGGACGCGCCCGCATTGACGGTCGGCGGCGAGACCCTGAGCTATATGGAACTGGTCGATGGCGCGCGGGCGCTTGCGGCGCGCCTTCCTGAGGCCGCCCCGCCGCCGGCCGCGCCGGTGCTGGCCGTGCTCGCGACCGAAGACGTCGCGGCCTATCAGGGCGTGCTCGCGGCCGTCCTCGCGGGATGGACGATCGTTCCGATCAATCCGCGCCAGCCGGCCGCCCGGAACGCCGACATGCTGGCCCGGTCGGGCGCGTCGCTGCTGATCGCGTCGAAGTCGGCGGACGCCGCTGCGGCCGGCCTGCCGGACGACAGCGCTATTTCCGGCAATGTCGGCCCCAGCCGCCTCTATCGATTGGCGGCGGCCACGCAGCCGGCGTCCGACGCCACAAGCCCGACGGCTTGCTACATCCTGTTCACGTCCGGCAGCACCGGCGCGCCCAAGGGCGTCGCGATCTCGCACGCCAATCTGGAAGCCTATCTCGCCGCAGCGGGCGCCGCGCTCGGCATCGGTCCGGACGACCGCATGTCGCAAACTTTCGAGATGACCTTCGACCTCTCGATGCACGGCATCTTCCTCGCCTGGACCCGCGGCGCCCATCTCATCGCCGCGACCCGGCAGGACCTGAAGGACCCCGGCGACTATCTCCGCCGGAGCAGGCTGACCTCCTGGTTCTCGACCCCGTCCCTCGCCTTCCAGATGCAGTTGCAGGGCGCGCTTCGGCCGAACGCCTATCCCGGCCTCCGGACGTCGCACTTCTGCGGCGAGGCCCTGCCGACGGCGTTGGCGCGGGCCTGGCAGGCGGCGGCGCCGAACAGCCGCGTCGAGAACTGGTACGGGCCGACCGAGGCCACCATCGCCTGCGCCCGCTTTGTCCTGCCGCCGCCGGGCGAACAGGTCGACGCCGACGTCATGCCAATCGGCGCGCCGTTTCCGGGAACCGAAGCGCTGGTCTGCGACGATGACCTGAACCCGGTCGCCGACGGGGTCGCTGGCGAACTCGTGCTCGGCGGGCCGCAGGTCGCGGCGGGCTATCTCCGCGACCCGGACCGGACGCGGCAGAGCTTCGTGACATTGCCCGGCCGCGCCGGCCGCTACTACCGAACGGGCGACCGGGCGGTCGTTCGAGACGGCCGCCTCGCATTCCTCGGCAGGATCGACGCACAGATCAAGCTGCGCGGCTATCGGATCGAGCT
>DAINCG010000494.1:0-2647 GCA_036732525.1 Pseudomonadota bacterium
CCGGCGACGACGTCCTCGTGGGCGGCGATGGCGACGACGTCCTGGCGCCCGGCGCCGGCGCGGACATGGTTTTCGGCGGCGCGGGCGCGGACCGTGTCGACTATGGCGACGCGGCGGGACCGGTCCTGGCGCATCTGGCGCGGCGTTTCGTGGACGCCGACGGCGCGCGGGACACGCTATCCGAGGTCGAGGGCGCGGCCGGCGGCGACGGGGACGACGTCTTGATCGGCGACGCGGGCGCGAACGTGCTGATCGGCGGCGCCGGGAATGACCGCTTCGACGGCCGGGCGGGCGCCGACCGCATGGAAGGCGGGGCGGGCGACGACATCTACACGGTCGACGATCCGGGCGACGTCGTCGAGGAGCTCGCCGGCGGCGGCAACGACCGCGTCAACGCCTTCGCGGATTTCGCGGTCGGCCCGAACGTCGAGCATCTGGTCGGCTTGTTCGCGGAGACGGGCCTGGAACTGACCGGGACCGACGGCCGTCAGTCGATCGTCGGCTCGAACCTGATCCCGGAAGGCGACGTCATCCGCGGCCGGGCCGGCGACGACCGTCTGGTTGGCCTGGTCGGCGACGACGTGATCGACGGCGGGACGGGCAACGACCGCATCTTCGGCAATTCGGGCGACGACGTGCTGTTCGGCGATGCGGGCGACGACCGCCTGACCGGCCAGTTCGGCGCCGACCGCTTCGTCATGCGTCCGGGCGGCGGCGACGACATCGTGACCGACTTCGACGTGACGCGAGACGTCTTGGATGTTCGCGCCTATGGTTTCCCGAATTTCGCGACCGTCCAGGCGGGCATGACGGATACGGCGGCGGGCCTCCTGATCGACCTCGGCGTTGGCGACACGGTGCTGTTGGAAGGCGTGGCGATGGCGGACGTCGGCCGGGAAGACGTCCTGGTCGGCTGAGCGCGGCGCCGCTCAGTTCGGCGCGCGGTGCTGGCTCATCTTGCGGTACATGTCGAGCAGCGCCACCACGTCCCGGCCGGCATAGCCGCCGGCGAGCGCCATGGTCATCATCTCCCGGACGAGGGAGGCCGCCGGCATCGGGCGGTTGAGCGACCGGGCCATTTCGATGGCGAGCGCCACGTCCTTCTCGCCGAGCTCCATCTTGAAGCCGGGCTCCCAGTTCTCCTGCAAGGCGTTCGGGAAGCGCTTCTGGAAGTGATGCGACCGGCCGCCGCTCTGCGACAGCACGTTGAACAGCGTCTCCGGCTCCACCCCGGCCGCCTGGCCGAGAGCGAACGCTTCCGCCGCGACCACGACGTTGCCCATCGACATGACGTTGTTGACGAGCTTGACCGTCTTCGCGGTGCCGATGTCGCCGGTGCGGAGCTGCGTCGGCCCGAGCGCGTCGAGGGCTGGCTTTGCCCGGGCGACGTCGGCGTCCGAGCCGCCGACCAGCAGGACGAGCGTCCCGTCTTCCGCCTCCTTCGGCCCGCCGCTGACCGGCGCGTCGAGGACGCCGAGGCCGCGCGCCCGGCAGGCTTCGCCGACCGCCGTCATCGTCGCTGCGTCGATCGTGCTGAGGTCGATGCACACACAGTTCTTGGGACCCGCGGCGAGCACGCCCCCGTCCCCGAGCCAGGCCTCCCGGACGATCGGCCCGTTCGGCAGGCTGGAGAGGATGAAATCCCGGTCGCGGACCGCCTCTGCGATCTCCGCCGTGGTCGGAACGCCGGCCGCCTCGGCGTCGCGTCGCGCCTGGGCGTTCACGTCATAGCCAATGACGTCGAAGCCGGCGCGCATCAGGCTCCGCGCCATGCCCGCGCCCATCTGCCCGACGCCGATCACCCCCGCCTTGCCGCCCATGCCGCTCGTTCCTTTCCGATATTGATCGGGCGACGGTAGGCGGAGCGTCGGCGCCTGGCAAACGCGCCTCGGCCAGCGGCGCCTATTCCTCGAACACAACCGCGTCCGCGTCGGCGAGGGACTTCAGGCTGTCGGAGCCATCGTCGACCATTTCCGGCGGGCCGCAGACATAGAATTTCTGATCGACGCCGTTCAGATGCGTCTTCAGGAAGTCCGTATCGATCCGCCCCTTGGCGAGCGCCGACGAGGGCTCGTCGGTCACGGTGAACAGACAATCCAGGCCTTTCGCCGCCTCGAACTCCTGCCGGAGGATGATGTCGCGCTCCGTGCTGTTGGAGAAGATCAGCGTATTGCCGTGCAACTCGCCCTTGGCCTTGAGGTCGCGGATGATGGCGATGAAGGGGGTGACGCCCGCGCCGCCGGCGATGAAGCAGCCTTTGCCCTTGTATTGGATGGCGCCCCAGGGATCGTCGATCGCCAGCCCGTCGCCTGGTTTCAGCCTGCCGATCTGTTCGGTCACGCCGTCGTGGTCCGGGTAGACCTTGATGTTGAACTCGAGCGTCGGCCAGTCGTTCAGGGACGTGAAGGTGAACGGCCGCTTCTCGCCCCGCCATTCGTCCGTGTCGATGGCGACCTCCGTCGCCTGGCCGGGCTCGAACGCGAAGTTCTCCGGCTTCTCGACGGTGAGCCGCCGGACGTTGTGGGTGACTTCGGCGATCTCCAGAATCTTGACGTTATGCGGCATGGCCGTCCTCGCTTGGTCTTGGCCCGTGGGCGCCGGCCGCCGAGATGTTCGGCGTCGGACTTGCCCCGGCCTTGGTGACGCT
>DAINCG010000495.1:0-1922 GCA_036732525.1 Pseudomonadota bacterium
CATCTCGGCATAAGGGCCAACGCCCTTCATGCGCGCGCCGAAGGCTGACTCGTTGAGCTTGCCGCCGCGCATCCCGCGCACGAGCGCCAGGACCTTGGCGGCGTGGCCGGGGCGGTTGGCCTCCAGCCATTCCTGGAAGAGATCCTTCACTTCGATCGGCAGGCGGAGCGGGATGAAGCGCGCCGCGCGCGCGCCGCGTTCGGCGGCGGCGCTCAAGATCGCTTCGAGTTCATGGTCCGTGAGGCCGGGAATGATCGGCGCCACGTTGACGGCGGTCGGCACGCCGGCGGCGGCGAGCTTTTCGATCGCCTGCAGCCGCCTTGCCGGGGTGGCCGCGCGCGGTTCGAGATCGCGGGCGAGCCGGCGGTCGAGCGTGGTGACGGAGATGGTGACGTGCGCCGTCCGGTCCCGCGCCATCGTCGAGAGCAGGTCGATATCCCGCAGCACGCCGTCGGACTTCGTCGTGATCGACACCGGATGCCGGGCTTCCGCCAGGACCTCGATCACCTGCCGCATGACGCCGAGGCGACGCTCGATCGGCTGGTACGGGTCCGTGTTCGTTCCGATCGCCATGACCGCCGGGCGGTAGCCCGGTTTGGCCAGCGCTTGGCGCAGCAGCGGGCCAGCGTCCGGCTTGGCGAACAGCTTGGTCTCGAAATCCTGACCGGGCGAAAGGCCGAGCCATGCATGCGTCGGCCGCGCGTAGCAGTAGATGCAGCCGTGCTCGCAGCCCCGATAGGGATTGATCGAACGGTCGAAGCCAATGTCCGGGGAGGTATTGCGGGCGATGATCGTGCGTGACCGATCGATCATCACTTCGGTCCGGAGACGCGGCGGCTCATCGTCGACCTCCGCCGTCCAACCGTCGTCGAACGCCTGCCGCTGATGGCGCTCAAACCGCCCGGAGGCGTTGGTCTGCGCCGCGCGGCCCCGCAGCGGCTGTCCCAGGTTCCATTTCATGCCCGGAACATTATCGGGAACAAAGGAGGAAAACAAGAACAAAAGAGGGTTATTCGGTCCAGGCGCTCGCGGCGGCCAAAACGGCGTCGTCCGTCAGGGACTGCCGGACGTGCCGTGCGAAATGCTGCGCCGCCTCTGGCCCGAGCCGGTCGGCCGACCACGGGCCCTGGACGGCGGATTCCGCCTGCCAGCGCATGAAGAAGCTGATGGTGCGGAGCCAGACCGCTTGCCGGAACGGGCGGATCAGCGGGGCGTTGGCGTCGGCGACGGCGCTGGGAACGGCGGCGAGCCACGCGGCGGCGAAGGCGTCGCGCGCCGCCGCGTCCGGGCGCATCCCGGCGTCGGGGTCCCAGCCTGCGGCCGCGTCGATGACCGTGTGCGCAAGGTCGAGCGCCGGGCAGCCATAGGCGGGCTTTTCCAGGTCGACGAAGACCGCGGCGCCGGTTTCGCGGAGCAGGAAGTTGCCGGGATGCGAGTCCGTGACGCAGAGCACGTCCGGCCCCATCGGCGGCGGATTGGCGACCAGATGCTTCAGCCAGCGGAGGCGGTCGGCGATGGCGGCGGCGGCCGGTCGTCCGATGCCGGCCTTGGGCATATAGGTTTCGAGCGTCGCTTCGGCCCGGTCGGCAAGCGTCTTCAGCGGATTGTCCGCGGATGGGATCGGCGGCCGGTCGACGGGCGTCGGCAGGCTGTGAATGGCGGCGAGGGCGCGGGCGAGGGCGGGCAGGTCGTCGGGCCCGGAGGGAGCGCGCCCCGCCACGAGCTCAACCACCAGACCGCCGCGCGGGGCCATGGCCGTGATCGGCAGAACGGCGACGAGCTTCGGCGTCGCGCCGGACGGCGCCGCCCGTTCAAAGGCCGCGGCCTGAAGCTCGAGCTGGGCCGCCGCCGACAGATCGAGCTGGCTGAGGCGCGGCGCGCGCAGCAGCAGCGCTTCCGTGGTGGGTGCCGCGATGCGCAGG
>DAINCG010000495.1:1948-2627 GCA_036732525.1 Pseudomonadota bacterium
ACGCCCTTGGCGGGCAGGGGCCGCAGGGCGCCGGCCGGCCGCCCGAGCGCCGTCGCGACGGCGTCGCCAAGCTGTGATTGGTCGTCGTGCATTGGCATCCAGCATAGTATGGCGCTTTCGCGGGCGGAAAGCCGATTCCAGAGGATGTTGAGCGTCATCATACCGGTTCTGAACGGCGCGGACGCCCTGCCGGCGGCGCTGGCGGCCGTCCGCGATACGGCCGACGAGGTGATCGTCGTCGACGGCGGTTCGGTCGACGGCTCGCGCGCCCTCGCCGTCCGGGCGGGCGCGCGGGTGATCGAGGCGCCTGCCGGACGCGGCGTACAGCTCGCCGCGGGCGCCGACGCCGCCTCCGGGGACTGGCTGCTGTTCTTGCACGCCGACACCCGCCTTGATGCAGATTGGCGAATTGTCGCGGATCGGTTCGCGCAAGGGCCGCGCGCGGACCGATCGGCGGCCTATTTCACGCTTGCCTTTGACGATGCGGGGCCCGGCGCACGGCGGGTCGCGCGCCTCGCCGACTGGCGGGCGCGCCGCCTCGGTCTGCCCTATGGCGACCAGGGCCTCCTGATCGGCCGCCGCCTTTATGAGGCGGTCGGCGGCTACCGGCCATTGCCGCTGATGGAGGACGTCGATCTCGTGCGTCGGCTGGGCCGGCGGCGGCTGACGCGGCTGCCGG
>DAINCG010000496.1:0-235 GCA_036732525.1 Pseudomonadota bacterium
GGTGGGCGATCTACGCTTGGATCGTTACGGGAGGAGCGACGGCCATGTCGAAGGCGCGCGCGCGACAGGACTGGACCGCGGCCGACCTCGCCGATGGCGCATGGCGACGCCCGGTCGATCCGGCGACGTCGGCGGCGCTGGCCGCGGCGGCAAGACGCGCGGCGGGCGACGGCGAACCCTATGCCGACGTCGATCGAACGCGCTTCCGATGTCCGGAAGCGGCGGCGCTCGCGGC
>DAINCG010000496.1:252-2612 GCA_036732525.1 Pseudomonadota bacterium
GAACTGGAGGACGGGCGCGGTTTCGTCCTGCTCTCCGGCCTGCCGTTCCAGGACCTCGACTACGCGGCGCAGGCGGCGCTCGTCCTCGGCCTTGCCGATCACGTGGGCGAGGTCGTGCCGCAGAACTACGCGCTGGAGCGCATCGTCGACGTCCGGGACGAGGGCGTCGAATACAGCCACCGCTCGCGGGGATACCGGGGCGCCGAGCTCTTGCCGTTCCATACTGACGGCGCGCATCTCTTCGCGCTCGCCTGCCTCGGCGTCGCAGCGGAGGGCGGCGAGACGATCATCGTCAGCGGCGCCGCCGCCTATGCGGCGCTCGCCGCCGAGAACCCGGCGGCGCTCCGCATTTTGGAGCGCGGCTTCTACCATCATCGCCGCGGCCAGCACGACCCTGGCGAGCCGCCGCTCAGCCCCGACCGCATACCGGTCTTCGACATGCGGAACGGCCTGCTGCATTGCTGCTACAACCGCAATCCGATCGAGTGGGCGGAGCGCGAGGGCGTCGTTCTGACCGGTGAGGAGCGGGCGGCGCTCGACGCGCTCGACGCCGTGCTCGCCCGGCCGGAGATGCAATTGCGCCTCAACATGCAGCCCGGCGACTGCGCGCTCATCAACAACTACGTGACCCTGCACGCCCGGACGTCCTACCGCGACGCGCCCGGGCAGCGCCGGCATCTGCTGCGCGTCTGGATGCGCGACCCGAAGAGCCGGCGCGCCGGCGTTAGCCTGCTCGATCTCTACGTGCCGAAGCGGGCGCTCGACGCGGTCAGTCGAGCATGACGTTCAGGCGCTCGCGGGCGTCCAGCAGTTCGTCGATCATCCGGTAGACGACCTCGCGCACGGAGGTCTGCTCGGTCATGACGCCGACGGTCTGGCCGACCGGGTATGTGAGGAAGTCCGTCGCGCGCGCCCGTTCGACCCGCGTCCGGCCTTCCTGCCACCAGAGATAATTCTGCTGCGGCGCCGGCAGGGTCGGCGGCGCGCCGGGCGCGTCCCAGGCGGCGGAGAAGGCGTTGGCGAGCGTGCGGCAGGGCTTGCCGGTGACGGTCGTCGTCAGCACGGCGTCGCTCGCCTCCGCCCGGAACATCTTCTCCTTGATTTCGGGCATGACCTCGCTTTCGACGGTCTTCAGCCAGATCGAGCCGGCCCAGACCCCCTCGCAGCCGAGCGCCAGGGCGGCCGCCACCTGCCGCCCGCCGCCGACGCCGCCTGCGCCCAGGACCGGCAGCGGCGCCACCGCGTCGACGATGGTCGGCCAGAGCACCATGGAGGCGACGTCGCCCGTGTGCCCGCCGGCCTCCGTGCCGACGGCGACGACGAAGTCGCAGCCGGCGTCGCGGTGCCGCTCCGCATGGCGTGGCTTGCCGGCGAGCGCGCCGACCTTGACGCCCCGCGCATGCGCACGCGCGACCAGTTCCTTCGGCGGCGAGCCAAGCGCATTGACGATCGCCTTGATCGGATGCTCCAGCGCCGCCTCCAGCATCTGGAGGCTTTCCTTGGGCGTGAAGTTGATGCCCTTCACGATCTCCCGCTTGAGTTCTGCCGCTTCGGCCGGGGGCAGTTCGGGGATGCCGGCCCGGTCCAGCATGTCGCGAACGAAGGCGACCTGTTCGGGCGGCAGCAGGGCGTCGGGGTCGAACTTGGCGTCGCTGACCTCCTCGATCCGGCTCGGCATCAGCACGTCGACGCCATAGGGCTTGCCGCCGATATGGTCGTCGATCCAGCCAAGTTCTTCCTCGACGCGCTCCGGGTTCATCCGCGCCATGCCGAGCACGCCCATGCCGCCGGCTTTCGAGACCTCGACGACGACGTCGCGGCAGTGGGAGAAGGCGAAGATCGGCACGTCGATGCCGAACATCTCGCACATGCGATTGTTCATCTGATTGGGTTTCCTTGCGCGGATCAGGCGAGCCGGTAGACGCGCCGTGCGGTGCCGGCGAACAGGTCGGCCTTTTCGTTGGCCGAGGCGCCGGCGGCGATGCGTTTGAAGGCGTTCCAGAGGGCGCGGTAGCCGATGCCCATCTTGTCGACCGGGAAGTTGCTCTCGAAGGTGCAGCGGTCGGCACCGAACCATTCGATACAGGGCTCGATGAAGGGTCGCCACATCGCCGCGAGTTCGGTCGAATGCGGGGGCGCTTCGTATTCGTAGTAGTCGAACGCCGCGAGCCGCATCATCACGCCGCCGAGCTTCATCGAAACGTTCGGGCACTTGGCGATGTCCGGCATGGTCGACCGCCAGGCTTGCTCCACTTCCGGAATGCGGCCCGTGTAGGGGCCGTAGCCGAGCGGCATGCCGGAATGGTTCATGACGATCCGCGTTTCCGGGCAGGCGCGGGCGAGGGCGACCATGTCGCTGT
>DAINCG010000497.1:0-1323 GCA_036732525.1 Pseudomonadota bacterium
CGAAGGCGCGCCGCTCGGCCGCGCGCTGCAACATCAGCTCGATCAGCGTTTCGCAATGGCCGATGGCGCGCATGCAGTGGTGCACCCTGGCCGGGCCGAGCCGGACCTGGCCCAGCCGAAAGCCGTCGCCCTCCTGCCCCAGCAGCCGATCCGCCGGCACGCGCACGTCCTCGTAGGCGATTTCCCAGGCGGGGGCGCCGGGCTCGGCGAACCCCAGGAACGTCGTCGGCCGGATCAGGCGAACGCCGGGCGCGTCCGCCTCGACGATGACGACGCTGTGTCGCCGGCCCTGGGGAGCGTCGGCGTCCGTCACGCCGACGACGAGGTGAAAGGCGGCGGCGGGGCCGCCCGAAATGAACCACTTCCGCCCATTCAAGACGTAGCCGTCGCCGTCCCGCCGGATCGTCGCCGCGATATTGTCGGCGTCGGACGAGGCGACGGCCGGCTCCGTCATGGCGAAGGCGGACTGGACCTCGCCCCGGAGCAGCGGATCGAGCCAGCGGCGGCGCTGCTCGGGCGTCGCCGCGTCCGCCAGCATGATCATGTTCGGCACGTCGGGCGGGTGGCAGTTGAACGCCTTCGAGACGCCCATATAACGGCCCATGATCTCCGCCAGCGGCGCGAACTCCGCGTTCGCAAGCCCTTCGCCCGGCGCGTCCGCCGGCAGGTTCGGCACGGCGAGGTTCCAGAGGCCGGCGTCCCGCGCCTTCGCCTGCAATTCCCGGAGAAACGATGGGTCTTCGCCCTTGAGGCTGGCCTCACGCCAGGCGCGGGCGCGGGGGCGGATTTCTTCGGCGACGAACGCCTCCAGCGCATCGATCCGGGCCTGCGTCTCGGGCGGGTGGGCGAAGTCCATCTGCGGCGCGCCTAATCGGGCGTGAAGACGGCGCGGCCGTCGTCGCCGGTCGCGACCTTGCCCGCCGCGCCCAGGTAGTCGCGATCGACCATGTCCGCCAGGAGAGCCGGGTCCTCCGGCGGGTTGGCGATGAAGCGCGTCCCGTCGCCGAGCCGGCCGAACAGGATCCCAAAGCTCGGCCCCTTGCGGTCGTGCATCACGGCGTAGGTCTCGATCGTCGCCGCGCCGGCGGGCGTCTCGGTCGTCGCCGGACCTTTGTCGGCGTCGATCTTCGCCTGATAGATCTTCGGGTCCTTCGGCGCGAACGGCCGCGTCGTCGGTTCGGTCGAATAGATGCCGGCCGACTGCTTGGTCACGTAGTTGCCGTTGGCGGTGATCATGCCCTTGGACCCGGGCTTCGCGCGCACCTTGTGCAGCATCTCGGCGATCGAGTGGGTGACATAGTTGTTGCCCGGGCCGCCGAAATA
>DAINCG010000497.1:1333-2582 GCA_036732525.1 Pseudomonadota bacterium
CGCCGGTGATGGTGAGGCCGCGCGGGTCGTCTTCCGGAATGCCCATCTCCTGGCAGGCGATCTGCACGGCCGACGGGAAGCAGCTGTAGAGGTCGAGATAGTCGATGGCGTCGAGGCCGAACCCGGCCATCTCGAACGTCTCCTCCGCGACGATGCGCATGGCGGGGGAGGAATGGAAGTTCTTGCGGTCGCTGATGTGCCAATGGTCGTAGGCGTCCGCCGTGCCGTGCAGGGAGACCCAGCGGTCTTCAGGTACGCCGAGCGCCTTCGCTTTGGCGACCGTCGTCAGGATCACCGCCGCCGACTGGTCGATGAAGGCGTTTGCGTTCATCAGCTTCGTATAGGGAAAGCCGATATAGGGGTTCTTATCCGAGACGGTCGCGATCTCGGCGGCGCTGAAGCCGTCGCGGCGGTCGGCGAGCGGGTTGGCGGCGGCGACGGCGGCGAAGCCCTCGAACAGGCGGCCCATCGCCATGGCGTGCTCTCCGATCGTCCGGCCGCGATGGCCGCGGATGCCGGTCTCGAAGAGCGGATAGGCGTAGATGGCGCCGGCCATGCGATGCCGGTCCTCGACATCGCTCCACCCGCGGGTCGCCACGCCCCATTCCTCCGGCTGGCCGCCCGCGTCCTCGTTCCAGTCGAGTTCGAGGCCGGCGCGCTGGGCGGCTTTCTGGGTTGCGAGCGCCTCGCCGCCGATGACGATGGCGGCCTCGACCTCTCCCCGGACGACCATTTCCGAGAGACGGTTGATCGACCACTGCGGCATGTTCCCGCCAGCGTGGGTGTAGATCAGACGTCTGGCGTTCGACGCGCCCAGGCGGTTGGCCAGCGACTTCGGCGGATTGCTGGGGCCGCCGAAGGGCGAGCGGAAGCGCCAGCTGGTGTCGGAGAACGACCGGAGCAGCACGACCGTGTCCAGCGCCTCCAGCAGCGCCTGTCCGGCGCCGGCGTCCTCTGCGGCGGCGCGGCCGGCGGCGGCGATCAGGTCGATCGGCTTCAGCGCCTTCGCCGGGTCCGGCTCGCGCTGGGTGATCTGCCCGCCGCCGACGAGGATAGGGGTGCGGCTTTCGTCCATCTCGGGTTCGCTCCGTCCGTGCTCTTGTGGCTGGCCGATGTTTGCACGGCCGGACAGGCGTTTGAAGCGGCGCGGCGGCGCGCTACGCTCTGGCGCAGACGCAAGAGGGAGACGCCAGAGATGTTCCGAACCCGCGCGGGCCGCACCTGATGGACGGCCCGGTCTTCCGCATCG
>DAINCG010000498.1:0-669 GCA_036732525.1 Pseudomonadota bacterium
CGCAACCGATTTCTGCGTCAGTTGGTCCGCCGTCGACGCGCGCGCGGCCGACCTCAAGGTCTCCGTGATCGAGGACGCCTGCCGGGGCATCGATCTGAACGGCTCCGTCGCGGCGGCTTGGGCTTCAATGGCCAAGGCCGGCGTCAAGCGGATCCAGTCGGCCGATATCGCCTGAGCGATCTGGCGCTCAGGCGCGCCGGTCCCAGCCCCACCAGGCGCAGACGGCGTCGCCCATCACGAGGCGCTTGTCGTCGCCCTTCAGCCAGTTCATTTCGGCCGCGAACATGTCGATGCACTGCTTCCAGGAGCAAGGCATCTTCGAGATGTCCGTGCCCCAGAAGGTGCGCTCCGGCCCGAAGGCGTCGAACACCTGGCGGACATAGCCCTGCATGATTGGGAAGGGATAGGCTTCGGCTGAATAGCCCGGCGCGCCGGTCACCTTGACGGCGATGTTCGGATGCTTCGCCAGCGCCAGCAGTTCGGGCATGTGCGTCATCGCGGCATGGTCCTTGAGGGTCGTGTTGCCCCCGCGCCCGCCCAGATGGTCGACGGTGAGCTTCAACCCTGGATGCCGCTCCGCGATCCGGCCGAAGAGGTCGAGCGAATCGGTGCAGAGCCCCGCGACCGGGATGCCGTGCTTTTCGGCCGCGGCGAACAGCCAGTCGCTCT
>DAINCG010000498.1:697-2535 GCA_036732525.1 Pseudomonadota bacterium
CCGCATGCAGCATGCGCTTCGCCGGATCGCTGAGGAACGTGTAGCGGATGCCGAGCACGCCCGGCTGGTCGCGCCACGTCGCCAGCGCCGCCGTGGAGCCCGCTGGGTCGTCCAACGGCACGTCGCCCAGGATTGCGAAGCGGCCCGGATGCTCTTTGACGGCGGCCAGCGCCAACTCGTGCGAGCCCGGGTCCCAATGCGGCGGATGGATGACGGCGGCGTCGACGCCAGCCTCGTCCATCAGCTTGACGGCCTCTTCGGTCCGGAAGGACGTCACCTGCCAGTGGGCGTTATTGCTGGGCAGGCCGGAGCCCCAAAGGTGGATTTGCGCGTCGACAATCTGCATGGCGTTCCCATTCCCGGCGCGGCCGTCCGACGGCAGCGCGATTGTTAGACGGGAATGCTAAGCCGCTCGGCCGTCGAGGCCAACGGCGCCCGTGCGCATGCTACCCGGGCGGCAGGCGCGCCATGCGGCCGGAGCGTCCGGCGAGGCCGCCGCGCAATTCGACGAGGCCCGAGCCGGCAGAACGCGGCGGCGGCCTGAGCTTGACCGCAACGGCGCCGAACGACTGGCGGAGACGCGGCGCCGCGGCCCGTACGGGTTCCCTCGCGGGCGCGTCGGTCCTCTCCCGCGACAGCACGCCGCCGCCGGAGGCCGTCCAACTCGCCAAGTAGCGGCCGGTCAGGCGTTCCGGCTCCCGGCGCGAGATATCCTGGCCGTAGGTCGGGCCGCCCGGCTCGTTCGGCGGATATTGGTAGGCGACCGCGGTCGCGGGCGCCCGCTTGTCCGGCGCGCTGACCCAGGGCGAAACGCCGTCGTGGTCGGAAGGCGTCTCCAGCGTCACGTCCTGATGAATGGTCACGCGCCGCTGGTCGGGATCGTATTCGTAAGCGAGATTGTGGGCGGCGATCAGACGCTCGAACGCGTCCTCCGCGCTGGAACCGCCAGGGGCCACGGCGACCGCGCCCGCGACGCCCCCGCCATAATCGACCGCGACGCCGTGCGGCGAAAGCAACTGCGCGATCGCGCGGCGAAGATCATCGCCGCGCGCAACGGCGGCGGCCGGGACGCCGGCGCGCCACGGCACGCTCTCGTCATCATACATGGCGGCGCTTGCGGGCGCGCCCAGAAGCGCCACGCCGCACGCAGCCAGCATCAGCAGTGATCGGAAACCCCACACGGCCCGCACCCGTCGATTGCATCGAATGCGTCCGGTATGCCCCGGGCCGGGTAAAGGTCAGGCTAATCCGGCTGTCAGCGCTTCGCGTCGGCGGCGGCGATCTCGCTCATGAACGGCGCCGCGACATCGGCGTTGATCTTGCAGTCCAGGAAGATTGGGCCTTCCGGGTTCGCCAGTTCGTCGTGCAGCGCCTCCAGGTCGGCGAGCGACCGGATCGTGTGTGCGCTGTAGCCCAGGGCCTCCGCGATCGGCGCGAAATCGACGTCCGGGAAGATCGACTTCGCCACCGGCAACTGCCGAAGCCTGAGGAAGTGCAGCTCCGCCCCATAGGCGCAGTCGTTCATCAGGACGATGACCAGCGGCAGGTCCTCGCGGACCACGGTCTCGAGCTCGCCCATGGTCATCAGGAAGCCGCCGTCGCCGATCACCAGGACGGTCGTCTCATCCGGCCGCGCCTTGGCGAACCCCAACGCGGCGCCGAAACCGAGGCCGATCGAGGCGAAGTCGTTGGTCATCTTGAAATGGGCGGGACCGGGCGTGTCGAAGAACGGCACGACGCCCAGGAAGTTGCCCGCGTCATAGACCATGTTGCGGTCGGCCGGCAGCATGCCGTTCAGCGCGACGGCGAGGCTGCGGGGATCGACCGTGCGGGCCGTG
>DAINCG010000499.1:0-2516 GCA_036732525.1 Pseudomonadota bacterium
GGCGCGCATCGGACATCTCGGCGATGGCGCGGGCGTGGAACCGCGCGATCATGCCGACGCCGACGATGCCGAATCCGAGCGGCCGATCCGCCATGTCGTCTCCTCGGGTCCGGCCTCAGATCAGGCCATTGTCCTTTGCGATCATCGCCGCGTGAGTCCGGTTGCGCGCGTTCAGCTTCCGGCAGAGCGTTTTGACATGCAGCTTGACCGTGACTTCCTGCAAGTCGAGGTCACGGGCGATTTCCTTGTTCGATCGCCCGTCGCAGAGCGCGGTCAGCACTTGCCGTTCCCGCTGGGTCAGCTGCGCGAGCAACGGGTTGTCGTCCTCGCGGCCGGCCTCGGTCATCCAGCCGACGGGCGCGTATTGCTCGCCTGAGGCCATGAAGCGCACGGCGTTCGCCATCGACCGCGCCGGCAGGGTCTTCGGCACGAACCCCGCCGCGCCGGCGGCGAGCGCCTCCTCGGCGACCTCCCGGGAGGCGAGGCCGGAAATGATCGCGACGGGTCGCCCGCCATTGGCTTCGATCACGGCCGGCAGTTGGGTCAGGCCCAGCATGCCCGGCATCGCATAGTCCAGCAGCACGACGTCGAACGGCGCTTCCATCCGGATCGCCGCCAGGGCTTCGTCCAGCGTGGCGGCGGCATGCACCGTCATGTCCGCCTCGCTTTCCAGGAAGGAGGCGATGGCGTCGCGCACCAGCGCATGATCGTCTGCGATCAAGATCCGCAATTGCGTTCTCTTGGCTTTGGCGTCGCACGAAGCCGCGCCGAATCGCGCGGCGACCTACTTGATAAAGCATGGACGCCGAAGGCAAAAGCCGATGCTCCGCGCGGTTGCAAGCCCGACAGCGCCTCGGCTGTGTCTTCCAGCAGGTCGAGCAGCGCCGCATCGTCGACGCCCCCCGTAGCAAACGCCGTCCAGCGTTCGAGCAGCGGAGCCGCCGTCCGGCCAAGGCCCCATTGGACGGCGGCCGCTTCGGCGTTCCCGATCCCTTCGACGACGACGTCTCGCCGTCCGTCGGCATCCACGATCCACAGGCGAAGCTGGTCGCCCTGGCCGCGGAGATCAAGGAGGCGGCCCGAGAGAGTTGGTTGTTTCGTCTGGATATTCATGTTTTGCTCTCCAAAAAAGATTCAGACAAGAGAGCTTCGCCATAACGGATCGCCCAGGCGCGGGCGCGGCCGCCATAGGGATCGGCCGGCGAATAGGCGAGACGGAGCGCGGCGGCCGCCTGATCGTTCGGATGGTCTCCGGGGGCGTGCCGGATCAGCAGGGCGGCTGCGATGCCGGCGGCGGGCGTCGGATTGTCGGGACGGCGACCACGGTGCGAGAGATGCCAGCCGAGCGGGCGGCCGTCGGTCGGCGCGATGCTCTGCAGCAGCGCGATCCCGGCGGCGATCCCCGCCTGATCGATCCCGGCGAAGGCGCGCGGCGGCGCCAGCCACGCGCGTAGCATTTGAGATTCGCCCAGCGCGCGGGCGAGGCGCGGCGCGCGGTCGATGTCGGCATAGGGGCGGGCGGCCGCATCGGCGACGCGCCGGTCGAGAACCGCAAGGCGCCGCGCCGCTGTCGTGCGATGGGGATCCGGCTGGGCGCGGGAGGTCATGGGCGGGCGCTCCGTCAGGTCGAAGGCCCAATATTGCGATTATGGCAATAATTGTCAACCGAGATCGGCGATAGTTCAGTCAACCTTCGCGGGAAAGACCCTGTTCCGCCAGCGCGTCGGCATAGTCGGCCATCAGGTCGTCCTTGTTTTCGCCGAGGAAGCGCAGGTACCGCCACGAGTAGATGCCCGTCGCGTGGCCGTCGTCAAAAGTCAGCCGAACTGCATAATTTCCGTTGGGTTGCGCTTCGGCGATGCGCACGGCGCGTTTGCCGGCGACCAGTTGCTTCTGGCCGGGGCCATGGCCCTGCACTTCCGCCGACGGGCTTTCCACCCGCAGCAATTCTGCGGAGAGCTCGAAGGCCGCCCCGTCGTCGAACGTAATCGCAAGCGTCGTCTTATCTTGGGAAATTCGCAATTCTGTTGGCCAAGGCGCTGCGGCGGCGTCGATCTCGGCGAGGGTGCGGCCGGCCATCAGGGCTTCGCCCCCGGGGCGTCGTCGTCGATCTGGCGGGCGTCTTCCGGCAGCATGATCGGGATGCCGTCGCGGATCGGATAGGCGAGGCCGGCCGCCTTGCTGATCAGTTCCTGGGCCTCGGCGTCGTAGGTCAACGGCTCCTTGGTCACCGGGCAGACGAGGATTTCGAGCAGTTTGGGATCGACGGGTGCGGGCGGCATGTCGGGGCCTCTCGGGCGTTCGCGGTTCAGTCGGGCGTTACGGTCAGCCGGATCGGCGTCGCGGTCTCGAAGTCATAGACGATCCGGCCGCCGCTTGTCCGCTCGGATGTGGGCGCGGCCGGCCGGCCGTCAAGCCGAGCGAAGGCGATCCGCCCGGCGAGCCCTGGCGAGACGACCAGCGTCATGCGGGTCTCCGGCCCTGGATCGCCAGGGTCGCGCGGCGTCGGCTGTCCG
>DAINCG010000500.1:0-2406 GCA_036732525.1 Pseudomonadota bacterium
AAGGTGCGCGTCCCGCGGATTTTCAGCGCCTTGTGGCCGGCTGCGACGTCTGCGGCCGCGCGCTCCGCCAGTTCGTCCGGCGGCATGTGGTGCGCGCAGTTCGCATAGGTCGGGACGAGTTCCCGCCCCTCGCCCAGCAGCTTCCAGACCGGAACGCCGGCGGCCTTGCCCCGTATGTCCCAAAGCGCGAAGTCGATCGCGGCGATGGCGACCCGCATGAGCCCGTCGCCGCCCCGGCGGGGCGCGGCGTCGCGGTGCATCTTGGTCCATAGCCGCCCGATGTCGCTCGGGTCTTCGCCGACGAGCATCGGCCCGAGGAGATCCCCCAGCATCGCCGCGAGGATCGGGCCGGTGCGCGTCGCCGTGCTGGCGAACCCCCGGCCGGCGATCCCGTCGTCGGTCTCGATGTCGACGATCTGGATTTCGCCGCCATAGCCGCCGGCCTGGGCGCCGGCGGACGGCATCTGGTAACGGGCGACGTTGACGGTGACGATCTGCATCTGAAACCCTTTCGTGTGGCGAGAACAAACGTAACGGGAGCGCCGGATGACGTTCAAGCGGCGGATCGGCGTCGATATCGGGCGAAAGCTGCCGGCAGAGGACGCCGTCGCATGGGCGGCGGCCAACGACGTCCGATATTTCGACATCCAGACGGACATCGCGCCGAATGCGCTCGAAAGCTTCGACGATGCGCGATCACGCGCGATCCGGGACGCGTGCGCCCGCGACGGGCTTCACCTTGGCCTGCACACGCTCTCCGCGGTCAACATAGCCGAAATCTCGCCCTTCCTGCGGGATGCCGCCGACGCCTACCTGGAGGCCTATATCGATCTTGCGGCGCGCCTTCAGGCGGAGTGGGTCGTCGTCCACGGCGGCTACCATTTCACCGACGACCGGGGTCTGCGCCAAGCGGCGGCGATCGAACGCCTGAAGCGGGCGACCGGTTACGCCGAGCAACGCGGCGTGCTGCTGCTGCTGGAGAACCTGAACGGCGAGCCCGAACGCGCCGAAGTCCACTACATGCCGGACACGCTGGACGACACGATCGCCTTCTTCGCGGCGATCCCCTCCCCGAACCTGAAATGGGCGTTCACGATCAATCACGCCCATTACGACCCGGTCGGGATTGCGGGCTTCGTCGACGGCATGGGAATGTCACGCTGCGAGGAAGTGCGGGTCGCCGACAACAACGGCGAATACAAACTGCACATGCATCCCGGCGAGGGCACGGTCGATTTCGTCGATATGTTCCGCCGGATCGAAAGCGCGGGCTTTGCCGGACATTACATGTGCGGCTGGGGCGGCCTGGACCAGATGCTCGCCGGCCGCGACTATCTCGTGGAACGCGCCGCGGAAGCCGGTGTGCCAATCGACTGATCGGAGGAAGCGAATATTATGGCGGATTTGCCAGGACCGCTGACGGGCGTGCGCGCCGTCGCCTGCTCGACGGCGCAGGCCGGAACCGTGCCCTACATGCTGATGGCCGACCTCGGCGCCGAGGTCATCAAGATCGAGACGCCCGGCAACGGAGATTCTTCGCGCCAGGCCGGCGAGATCAAGGGCGCGGCCGGCGAGATCAGTTCGTTCTTCGAAACGAACAATCGCGGCGTGAAGAGCCTGACCCTGAACATGAAGGAGGCGGAAGGCCGCGAGGTCCTTTACCGCCTCATCAAGACCGCCGACGTCTTCGGCCAGAATTTTCGCCCGGGCGCGGCCGAGCGCAACGGCTTCGGCTATGAGGATCTGAAGAAGATCAATCCGGCGATCGTCTACGCCTCCGTCTCGGCCTATGGCCTCAGCGGGCCGGAGGCGGCGCTGCCCGGCACGGACGCCGTCGGCCAGGCGCTCAGCGGCATCGCGGAGGCCTACTCGGCGCCGGGCCAGCCCATGCGCACAGGCGTCGTCTCCGTGGCGGACGAGACCTGTGCGATCTTGACCTTCGGCGGCATCCTGGCCGCGCTGCACTACGCGAAGCAGACCGGCATCGGCCAAAAGGTCGAAACATCGCTCGTCGGCAGCGCCTTTCGACTGATGGGCTGGACGATGACCACCGCCATGTGGCGGAACCGCAATCCCATCACCGGCGCGCGGATCAACGGCACGCGGGAACGGCCGGGCATCGCCGCCAGCTTCGACGACGCCGACGGCAAGCCGCTCGTTTTCCAACTGGAAAGCCGAGACTGGAAGAAGGCGATGGAGACGCTCGGCTTCTGGGAAACCTTGGAAGCCAGGGGCGCGAGCGATCTCGGGCTCGCCCTCGTCGACGACGCGGCGAAGGACCTGATCCTCGGCACGCTCCGGGAGCTCTTTCGGACCGGCCAGCGCGACGACTGGGTCGCGCGTCTCCGCGCCGCCGACTGCGTGGCGGCGCCGATCAACACGCTGCTGGAGGCGTCGAACGATCCG
>DAINCG010000501.1:0-2374 GCA_036732525.1 Pseudomonadota bacterium
CCGCCGTCTCCACGGTTCCGGTCAGCCAGCCATAGGTCCGCCCGTCGAGCGTCGCGCGGCGGAACGGGCTGTCCGGGTAGTCGAAGATCGACGGCGCGGTGATGTTCAAGAGCGTCAGGCCGTCGCCCGGCGCGATTTCCTGGCCGAGCTTGGTCGGCGCGCCGGCCACCTGGAACAGCGCGTCGATCACCCGCGCCTTCAAGGCGTCGACGCCTTCGGGGCCGCCGGCCTTGTCGATCAGATCGAGGTTCCATTCCAGGCCGGTCAACCGGTAGAGCGAGCGGGCGGTCATGAAGGTGCCGCTGCCGGGCACGCCGACGCCCGTCACCAGGTTGGCGAGGTCGGACATGTCGGTGATCGATTCGCCGGTCCGCGCGAAGATGTGCACTTCCTCGTAGTAGAGCGGCATGACCGTCTTCACCTGTCGGACGATGCGCTCCAGCACTTGATTCTCCGCGGCGTGGCGGCGGAGGTCGGCCAGGACGTCCGCCTGGACGATGGCGAGCTGATAGAACTTGTTCTCGCTCGCGCCGCGATATCCCAGCAGCCGTTCCAGGTTCTCCAGCGATCCGCCGCTGGTCTCGACGTCGATCGTGACGCCGGCGGCCGCCGCGGCCTCGGCGATCTGCTTGCCGAAGGCGTAATAGGTGCCTTTCTCGCCGCCGGTCGTGATCGTGAGGTCGGCCGCCGAGGCGGCCTTGCCCGCCGCCGCCGCTTGCAGCGCCGCAAAGAGCAGGGCGGCCGCCCATGTGCGCATCCGCATGTCGTTCGCCTTCCTTTTCCCGTCTTCGCACTCGGGCCGACACGGCGGTCGCCCGTTACTTCTCCGTCTTGTCCGGCAGGTCGACGACCAGACTCGCGCGCACGAATCCCAGTCGGCCGTCACTGTCCATCACCAGGCGCTGACCCGCTTGCGGCGTTTCGCCGAAGCGTAGGATCAGCGCGCCGCCGACGAGTTCGCCGACCGTGTCGCTGGCCCGGTCCGGTCCGGAGCGCAGGGGCGCCGGCGCCCGCAACCGCGCAAACGTCACCTGCGCGGCCTCGAACGCGCCGACATGCGGCTGCAAGGCTTGCGGCGGCAATGCATTGAAGGTCTTCAGGAGAGCGAACCGTTTCTGCTCGGCCAGAATGGCGTCCTTCTGGGCGCGCAGTTCCGCGATGCGCGCCAGCGCGTCTGGTCCGGCGAGGGCGCGGGCGCGGCCCTCCAGCAGCGCGCGACGCTGTCCGAGGGCCTCGGCGCGCGCCCAAAGCGCTTCGCCGGCGCTTCGAAAGCGCGCCGACAAGGTCCGCGCCTCGGTCTTGATGCTGTCGCTTCCGAGCGCACACAGTTCGAACTTCCGGGTCTCCTCCGCCGGGAGCGTCGTGCAGTCGGCCGCCGGCGCTTCGGTCAGCCAGCGCCAGGGGCTTTCGTCGTCGTCGCTGCGAGGGGCGACCCGTGGCTGCGCCGCGCCGACAGGGGCAGGCGGGGCGATGATCAGGCAATTGAATTTCCGCTTTTCCGCCAGCGGGATCGCAACGCAGTCCGCAGGCGGCTGGCCCGTGATCAACCCGAAGCTCTCCGCTCCGGCGACGCCAGGGATCGCCATCAGAAAGCCTGCTGCGACAAGGATAAACAGTCGCAGTCTTTCGGAGATAAAACAATCATATGTTATGCTGCGCAACTGCATATCATTCTCGCCGATTGGCTCACTGCGCTTATCGCTTGCATGTCGGAGCAGCATGCCGCGGTTCTGCAGAAAGCACAATTCAGAATCGAGTGGTAAATTGAAATACGATTCAAGCTTGCGCTATTCGAAACGCTCGTTCTAGGCTGTTTGCCGTTTGGGCGGCGGAAGGAACAGCCGGTCGGCATGAGGAGGCGGGCGAACAATCGCGGCGGGGCAAGGCTTTACGGCAGCTGGCTACCGGCCGGCTTGCTCTGGGCGGTTCTCGCATTTTGCGGAGCAGACGCCGCGGCCGGCGACCGCGATGTCGCCGCCGAGACGGCGCGCGCCTTTGCCCGGCTACGGGACGTGATCGTCGATATCGAACGCCTGCTGTTGGATGAGGCGTCGCCCCCGCCGGCCTTCGGCGGCGCGCCCATCGGTTGCGCCGCCGCCGCGCCCGTCTCGACATTGCCGCAGGATCTCGCCCGGTTGACGGCGGACGCGGAGCGGCTCGCCGACGTAAGGGAGGCCGAGCCGCTCCGGTATTGCGGGGACGGGCTGCGCGACGCGAGCCGGGCCGCTCTTGAGGAGATGAACGGGCTGGACGCGCCGACGTCGTCGGCGGCGGCCTGTTCCGGCGCGCCCGCGCTTACTTCGGCCGATCGTACGCGGCTGGACTCGCTCCGAGAGGTCTTTCAGGGGCATCTCGATGCCTGCGGCGGGTAGGG
>DAINCG010000502.1:0-1817 GCA_036732525.1 Pseudomonadota bacterium
GCGAGGATCGCATGATTCACGGCTTCGTGCGCGCCCGCGTCGACGGCCGCGAGGCGGCGAAGGCGTTTGCGGCGCTCACCAACTTCCTGCGCGCCAAATTGGACGACTGACCGTTCGCGCCCTACCTTCTGGTCGCAAATCAGGAGGTTCAGCCATGAAGTTTCGGATCGAATACTGCGGCGCTTGAAACTACGAGCCGCGAGCCCGCCGTGCGCGGGAACTGATCCAGGCCGTCAATCCCGATGCCGACGTGGAAATCATCCGCGGCGGCGGCGGGGTGTTCGAGGTCGAGCGTGACGGCGCCCTGGTGTTTTCGAAGAAGGCCGAAGGCCGCTTCCCGGATGAAGCGGAGATCCGCGGCTACGCCGGCGGCTGAACGGCGTCAGGCATAGGTGGCGGCGGCGTTGCCGAACGGGCCGAAGTCGGCGACGAAGGTCTGCCCGGCCTTTGGCCTCAGCATGCCGGTCAGCGTGCCCGTGCTGACGATCTGGCCGGCCTTCATGCCGACGCCCGTCCGGGAAAGTTCGTTCGCAAGCCATGCGACGGGCAGGATCGGGTCGTCGAGCGCTTCGCCGGCCGAACCCCGCCGACGCTCGACGCCGTCGCAGTAGAGAACGACCGGCTGGCCGGCGATGTCGCGGTCGCGCCAGCCCTCGATCGCCGGGCCGACCGAGATGCCGCCGCTGCCTGACCCGTCGGCCAGCACGGCTTCCAGCGGCGGGAAGTTCTCGTCGTGCACGAAGCGGCACTCGGCGAGTTCGATGCCGGGATGCAGGGAGGCGACGGCGTCCCGAACCTCCTCGACGCTGTAAGGCGCCGCGCGCGGCGGCAGGTCCTGGCCGAGCTTCGCCTGGTATTCCGCTTCCGGAATCGGGCTGCACATCTCGGCGTGGACGACCGTGACCGGCGAGGGCTGGATCAGCGGCGCGAAGACGCGGCCTTAGATCGGCGCCTCGGTGCGCAGCGCCTGCTGCATCTCGGTCTTGAAGCCGGCGATCTTCCAGCCGATCACCTCCCAGCCGAGGTCCTCGGCGACCAGCCCCGCAACGCGATAGGCCGTCTCGCGGTCGGGCGGCGTCAGGTCCGCGGCCAGCCCGCTCTGCTGTCGCCGCTCCCGGCGGAGGCGCGCCAGAAGGCGGGCCAGCTCATGCTCTTTCCGGGCGTCCATGCTTCAAGCTTTCGCGTTCAGGAAATCCAGAAAGCGGCCGATTTCGACCATGTCGACGCGCCGACGGGTCAGCAGCGCGCGCGCTTCCGGATCTTCGCCCCATTCCTCCATCTGGAAGAGTTCATCGATTTCGGCGACATCGGCCGCCGCCGCCGCGTCGATGCGGCCCGCGACCAGGGCGAGCGCCACGGCGGCCGACCCGGCGACGCGGGTGGCCGAATGCGCCGCCGTCAGCCGGAACGGGTCGAGGGCCGCGAAGGCCGCGCGCACCGCGCGCAAGGCTTCGTCCGGTTGCGGCGTCGGCATGACGCCGTCGACGGTTTCGAGCTTCGCGCCGTGGCTGTCTTTCAGCCAGTCGAGCAGGGGGTCCCAGGCCGCCGCTTGCCGTTCGCGAAGGCGGTCCGGGCCCGGCGCGCGGTAGCAGAGAAGATCGGTCTCCGCATAGCGGGAGGTCTCCTCGACGAAATGCGCGGGATCGGCGGCGATGCGATCGACGGCGGCATAGGCGAGCGCCGTCATCGGCATCGCGCCCATATCGAGTTTGTCGCCCTGACCGTTCCACTCCGCCGCCGAAGCGTCGGCGAGCGCGGCTGTCGGCAACACCAGCACCTTGCGGCCCGGCGTGCGCACCGGCCGACCGTCCAGGGTG
>DAINCG010000502.1:1827-2370 GCA_036732525.1 Pseudomonadota bacterium
CTCGATCGGACCGGCCGCGGCCTCCTTGTAGAAGCGCTTCACGGGCTCCGGCCGATCAATCCGAGCACGGCCGGCGCGGCCTCGGCATAGGCGTGCAGGATCGCGGAGGCGCCGTTCGCCGTGAGGTCCGCCGGGTCATGATAGCCCCAGGCGACGCCGAGGGCATGGGCGCTGGCGCCCTTGGCCATCGCCATATCGTAGGCGGTGTCGCCCAGCATGACGGTCGTTTCCGGCTGCGCGCCCATCTCCGCGATCGCGTCCATGAGGATTTGGGGATGCGGCTTGCTCGGGCCGTCGTCTGCGGTCTTCAGAATTGCGAAGCGGCCGGCGAGGCCGGTGTGCTCCAGCGTATTGGCCAGCCCACGCCGCCCCTTGCCGGTCGCGATGCCGAGCACGACGCCGGCGGCGTCCAACTCGGCGAGCGCGGCCTCGACGCCCGGATAGAGCGGTTCGGCGTAGGCAGGGTCGTCCGTCAGGCGGTGGAAGGTCTGCCGGAAGCCGTCGAGCAGGGCGGCATGCTGCGCCGCGTCGGCTTCCGGCGCG
>DAINCG010000503.1:0-2326 GCA_036732525.1 Pseudomonadota bacterium
CGGCGCGCCGTCCGCCGGCCGCGCCCTCGGCGCCAAGCCGATCAGCCGCGAGGAGACGCTGATGGCCGGCGTCGCCGGCGCGGGGCGCGGCCTCTTCGGCACGGGCTACGTCGTTTTCATGGGCTTCGCGCCGCCGCTCCTGATCCAGGGCGGCATGGACGTCGCGGCGGCGGGGCTGTTGACCAGCATGGCCGCCGCGATGTCGGTCGTCTCTGTGCCGGTCGGGGGATATCTCTCCGACCGCACCGGCAAGACGAACTGGTTCATCGCGCTCGGCGCGCTCGGGACCGGCCTCAGCTGCGCGCTGCTGCCGGCGCTGGCCCCTGCCGCGCTCTGGGTCGCGGCCTTCGGGCTGCTGCGCGGCGGCTGCACCGGCGGCATCATGGCGATGCCGGCGGAGGCGCTCCGTCCGGAAAGCCGGCGGGCGGGCTTCGCCGTCGCGTCCGCCGTCTATTTCGTGCTGATGGCGGCGGCGCCGGCGGCGGCGGGGTTCCTGCTGGACGCGACCGGCGACGCCCGCGCGCCGGTGTGGTTTGCCGCTGGCCTTTGGTTCGCGATCCTGGTCCAGCTCACGATTTTCCGCCTCCTCTTGCGGCGCTGGGGGCCGAATGCCCACCTCAGGTCTACGGCTTGACCGAAATCAAAGCCGTCGCGGGCGCTGATGCATATCTTCAGCCGCAGCACGCGACGCAAAGGAGAAGCAATCGTGAGCCATACGCCGCATGAACTGGCGGATGATTTCCCGGAAGACGTCGAGCGGATTCACGCCCTGAAGCTGACCAACGCCCATTTCGCCAAGCTGGTCGACGAATATCACGAGGCGAACCGCGAAGTGCACCGCATGGAGACGCGGGTCGAACCGGTCGACGAGACGACCGAGCATGCCGCCCGACGGCGCCGGGTCCAATTGAAGGACGAAATCGCGGCGATGCTGAAGTCCGCCTGACCGCGCGTCGGCCGATCCGGCGCCTCTGTCGGCCCGCGCGCCGGGGCGATAGTCTTCCCTGAATACGCAATCGGGGAGAGGCGCCAATGCCGGGCGAAATGATCAACATCCAGGCGGGCGGCGGGACGTCGGTCGAAGCCTATCTGGCGACGCCGGACGGCCAGGGGCCGTGGCCCGGAATCGTCCTGCTGTCCGAGGTATACAATGTCAATCACTGGGTGCGCGAGGTCGCGGACGGCTATGCCCGCGAGGGCTATCTCTGCCTCGCGCCGGACCTCTACTGGCGCCAGGAGCCCGGCCGTTACCTGAACTACAACCCGGTCGACCAGAAGGTCGCCCGCGAGCTCGGCTATGCCATGGACCTCGACGCCTTCACCGGCGACATGCGGGACTATGTGAAGGCGCTGACCGATCGGGCGGACTGCACGGGGAAGGTCGGGACGGTCGGGTTCTGCCTCGGCGGCAAGCTCGTCTATCTCGCGATCGCGCGCCGCCTCGCCGATTGCGGCGTCGGCTACTACGCGGTCCAGCTCGACCAGTTCCTGGACGAGGCGAAGTCGGTCGACCGGCCGCTGATGCTGCATTTCGCCGAACTCGACGAGCATGTGCCCCAGGCGACGGTCGCCAAGGTGAAGCAGGCGCTCGCGGGCAAGTCGAACGTCCAGATCTTCGACTATGCGGGCGCCGACCACGGCTTCAACCGTTTCGGCTATCCGCCCTTCCACCCCGACGCCGCAAAGACGGCGCTGGAGCGCTCGCTCGCCTTCCTGAAGGCCAATCTCGCCTGACGGAGGCGCATCGATGTCCGATCTCGACCCCGCGTCCTTCGGGCGGGCGGAGGATGCGCTGGCGGCCTTCGCCGCCGGCCTCCGCTACGAAGACATCCCGGAGAAGGTCCGCCACGAGGCGCGCCGTTCGATCCTGAACGTCATCGCGACCGCATTCTCGGGCGCGGGCGAGCCCGCGATCGATATCGCGCTCAAGACCATGTCCCGCTTCTCGCCCGGCGGCGGTTCGGCGCTGATCGGCCGGCCGGAACGCACGGACCCGTCGCTCGCCGCCGCCCTCAATGCGATGGCGGCCAACATCTTCGACTATGACGACAACCATCCGCCGACGATCATCCACCCGGCCGCCCCGGTGGCGCCCGCGCTGTTTGCATCGGCCGAAATGGACCGACAGTCGGGCAAGGACCTGATCCGCGCCTTCGTCGTCGGCGGGGAAATCACGTGCCGCATCGGCCTCGCCATGTCGCCCTACCACTATGCGCGCGGCTGGCACATCACCTCGACCTGCGGGATCTTCGGCGCGGCCGCCGGCGTCGGCGCGCTCCTGGGCCTCCCGGCGGAGCGTCAGCATTGGGCGGCCGCGAACGCCGCC
>DAINCG010000504.1:0-2311 GCA_036732525.1 Pseudomonadota bacterium
ATTTCCGGCCTGATCTCGATGGAATACAAGCACGACGCCTGGGGCGTGGACGTGACCGTCGCCGGGTCGCAAAAAGGGCTGATGACGCCGCCGGGCCTCTCGTTCAATGCCCTCGGCCCCAAGGCGATTGCAGTCGCGAAATCGTCGCCGACGCGCCGGTCCTACTGGGACTGGCAGTCGATGCTGGGCCTGAACGAGACCGGCTATTTCCCCTACACGCCGGCGACGAACCTGCTCTATGGCCTCCGCGAGGCGATCGACATGATCCTGGAGGAGGGGCTGGCCGAGGCGCAGGCCCGCCACTTCCGCCTGGCCGAGGCCGCCCGGCGTGCCGTGCAGGCCTGGGGCCTCGAAATCCAGTGCGACGCGCCGGCGGAGCGGTCGAACGTACTGACCGGCGTGCGCGTGCCCGACGGGCATGACGCGGACGCGCTCCGCGCCGTGATCCTCAAGAACTTCGACGTCTCGCTCGGCAACGGCCTCGGCAAGATCAAGGGCAAAGTCTTCCGCATCGGCCATCTCGGCGACTTCAACGAGCCGATGCTGCTCGGCACGTTGGCGGCCGTCGAAATGGGCCTGAAGCTCGCCGACGTGCCGCATCAGGCCGGTGGGGTGGATGCGGCGATGCGGTATCTGACGGAGACGGCGGGCAGATAGAGGACGTTCATAAAGCCGAAACTAGAGCTTCGGCATTGGACGTTGTCGGTTATTAAGCGCCCCCCAATTGCGGCAGCCATGGAAGCCCGGCTGCGCCGCCGGTATACTTCCGAGGCACCGATTGCTGACGAGGCTTGCCGATTTGGCCGATCGCGCCGTCACTCGAAGATTGGCCGCCATCGTCGCCGCGGATGTCGCGGGCTACTCGCGCCTCGTCGGCCACGACGAGGAAGGCGTCGTCACTGCGTTGCGCCGCCATCGTCAGGAACTGATCGACCCCACGGTCTTGGCGCATGGCGGCCGTATCGCCAATACGGCGGGCGACAGCCTGCTGATCGAGTTCCCGAGCGTGATCGACGCACTGCGGTTTGCCCGGGAGATGCAAGACGGCATGCGCGAGCGCACCGCCGGCGAACCGCGGGAACGCCGCCTCGCTTTCCGGATCGGCATCAATCTCGGCGACGTGATTGACCAAGACGGCGACCTGATGGGCGACGGCGTCAACGTCGCAGCAAGGCTGGAGGCGCTCGCTGAGCCGGGCGGCGTCTGCGTTTCGCGCGCCGTCCGAGACCAGGCCCGCGACCGGTTCGACATGACCTTCGAAGACTTGGGCGAGGTCGCGGTAAAGAATATCGCACGGCCGATACGCGTGTTCCGTGCGCGCTTCGGGCAGGCGCCGCCTCAACCCGTCCCGCCGCGCCGACGGGTTCGCCGGAAGGCGCTCGCCGTCATTGCGATGCTCATCCTCCTGGCGGGGGCGGCCGTACTGGTCTGGCGTTGGACCGAGCAGCCATCGATAACCGACGGGCCGGCTCAGGAATCTCGCCCCGCGCTTCCATTGCCGGACAAGCCCTCTATCGCGGTGCTCCGGTTTCAGAACATCTCGGGCAATCCCGCTCAGGACTACTTTGCCGACGGCATGGCCGAGGACATCATCACCGACCTTTCCAAGTTCGCCGGCCTTTTCGTCACAGCCCGGAATTCTTCCTTTGCCTTTGGCGACGACTCCGCGGACGTGACGGAGATCGGCCGCGCGCTCGGCGTCAGATACCTTCTGACCGGCTCGGTTCGACGGGCGGGCGAGGAAGTGCGCATCAACGTCCAACTCGTCGACGGCAAGTCCGGGGAATATCTCTGGGCAGAGCGATATGACGGCGGCATGGAGGACGTCTTCTCGCTGCAGGACCGGATCACTGCCGCGATCATCGCCGCCCTGTCGGTGACGCTGAGCGCCGGCGAGGAGGCGCTGTCGGGACAGGTTGAAACTGCTTCGGCGGAAGCCTACGACAGCTTCTTACGTGGGTGGGCGCGCTACCTCCGGCAAACGCCGGAAGACCTTCGCGCGGCGATCGACGCCTTCGAGCAGGCGATCGAACTCGACCCGGAATATGGCCGCGCTCATGCCGCGTTGGCGGCGGCCCATTGGCAGATCGCGCGGCGCTGGTGGCATGCCGAGTTTGGCTTCACGAACGTCCACCGGGCGCGCATCCGAGCGGAAGGCCTGCTCCAGGAAGCCTTGCGCTGGGACACGCCGCTGGCGCATCAGGTCGCGACGTCGATGCTCTCTCAACAGGGCCGCCATACGGATGCGCTGGCTGAGGGCGCGAAGGCGCTGGCGCTCGACCCCAACGATGCGGACAGCTACGCCGCCCTC
>DAINCG010000505.1:0-2293 GCA_036732525.1 Pseudomonadota bacterium
TCTCGGCCTTCGGCACCGGTTTGGGTTCCGGCTTGGCCTGCTTGGGCTCGGGCTGCTCCGGCTTGGCCGGCGCGGGCTCGGCTGCGCTCTCGCCGGACGCGCCCTCCACCTCCAGCCGGATGAGTTCGGAGCCGACCGCCAGCAGTTCGCCGACCTCGCCGCCGAGGCTCATCACCTTGCCGTCGACGGGCGACGGGATCTCCACGGTCGCCTTGTCGGTCATCACGGCGACCAGGACGTCGTCCTCGCGGACGAGGTCGCCGGTCTTCACGTGCCACTCGACGACCTCCGCCTCGGCGACGCCCTCGCCGACATCGGGGAGCTTGACGATATGCTCGCCCATCTCAGCTCTCCATCACTTCGACAAGCGCCCGGCCGACGCGGTCGGGTCCAGGGAAGTAGGCCCATTCCTGGGCATGCGGATAGGGCGTGTCCCAGCCGGCGACCCGCCGGATCGGCGCCTCCAGGCTGAAGAAACAATGCTCCTGGACCAGTGCGGCGAGTTCGGCGCCGTAGCCCGACGTCAGCGTCGCCTCGTGCACGACGACGCAGCGCCCGGTCTTGGCGACGGACCGCGTGATCGCGTCCAGATCCACCGGGACCAGGGTGCGCAGGTCGATCACCTCGGCGTCGACGCCCGTCTCTTCGGCCGCCGCCAACGCCACGTAGACCATGGTGCCGTAGGCGAGCACGGTGACCGCGCGGCCTTCGCGCCGAACCTCCGCCTGACCGAGCGTCGCAGGGGCGTCGCCTTCCGGCGTCTCGCCGAGGTCGTGGTTCTTCCAGGGCGTCACCGGGCGGTCGTGCCGGCCGTCGAATGGGCCGTTGTAGAGCCGCTTCGGCTCCAGGAAGACGACCGGGTCGGGGTCGGCGATGGCGGCGAGCAGCAGCGCCTTGGCGTCGCGCGGGCTCGACGGCGCGACCGTCTTGATGCCGGCGACATGGGTGAACAGCGCTTCGGGGCTTTGACTGTGCGTCTGGCCGCCATAGATGCCGCCGCCGGTCGGCATGCGGATCACGATCGGACAGGCGAACTGGCCGGCCGAGCGGTAGCGCAGGCGCGCCGCCTCGGAGACGATCTGGTCGTAGGCCGGATACATGTAGTCGGCGAACTGGATCTCGACGCAGGGCTTCAGGCCGTATGCGGCCATGCCGACGGCCGCCCCGACGATGCCGAGCTCGCTGATCGGCGTGTCGAAGCAGCGCGTCTTGCCGTATTTCGCTTGCAGGCCGGCGGTGCAGCGGAAAACGCCGCCGAAATATCCGACGTCCTCGCCGAACACGACGACCTTCTCGTCGGCCCCCATGGCGATGTCGAGCGCGTTGTTGATCGCCTCGACCATGGTCATCCGCGCCATCTCGTCAGATTCCGGCTTCGTGGCGCTGGCGGACCAGGTGGGGCGGCATCGTCTCGAAGACGCCCTCGAACATGTCCCGCGCCGACGGCTTGCCGCCCGAGTGCAGCGTGCCGAGCGCCTCGGCCTCGCGCTGGGCGGCGACGACCGTGTCGCGGATCTCCGCCTCGGCCTGGACGTGCCGCTCCTCGGACCACACGCCCTTCCGGATGAGATGCGTCTTCAGCCGGAGGATCGGGTCGCCGAGCGGCCAGGCGTCGCTTTCCGTCTTGGGGCGGTAGGCCGAGGGATCGTCGGAGGTCGAGTGCCCGCCGACCCGGTAAGTGACATACTCGACCAGCGTCGGGCCGAGATTGCGGCGCGCCCGTTCGATCGCCCAGCGGGCGACGGCGTGCACCGCCAGATAGTCGTTGCCGTCGACCCGAAGCGCGGGGATGCCGAAGCCGTGCCCGCGCGAGGCGAACGTGCCGGATCCTCCACGCGCGATGCCCTGGAACGTCGAAATCGCCCACTGATTGTTAACGATGTTGAGCACGACCGGCGCCTTGTAGGTGGACGCGAACACAAGCGCCGCGTGGAAGTCGCTCTCCGCGGTCGAGCCGTCCCCGATCCAGCCCGCGGCGATGCGCGTGTCCCGGCTGATCGCGGAGGCCATCGCCCAGCCGACCGCCTGGATGAACTGGGTCGCGAGATTGCCGGAAATCGAAAAGAAGCCGTGCTCGCGCGACGAATACATAACCGGAAGCTGCCGGCCCTTCAGGGGGTCGCCTTCGTTCGAGAAGACTTGGCACATCATATCCTTGAGCGGATAGTCGCCCGCGATCAGAAGGCCGGCCTGGCGATATGTGGGGAAGTTCATGTCGCCCGGCTCCATCGCGGTGCGGAACGCGCAGCTCACCGCCTCTTCGCCCAGATGCTGCATGTAGAACGAGGTCTTG
>DAINCG010000506.1:0-2194 GCA_036732525.1 Pseudomonadota bacterium
CCGCGCTGCTGACCGGCGGGCTCGGCATCGACGATTTCGCAGCCGGGGCGCTCGCTGGCCGCGACCGCCTCGATCTGGCGGCGCGGGTGGAGCTGCGCGTCGACGACAATCCGGACCCGAACGCCCTGCATCCGGTCGCGGTCGAAGTCCGGCTGAAAGGCGGCGGTCGCTACGATATCCGCATCGACCGGATCTACGGCGCGCCGTCGAACCCGATGTCGGAAGACGCGCACCTCGCGAAGTTCCGCCGGAACTGCGCCGCCGGCCGGCCGCCGCTGCCGGACGACCGGGCCGAGGCGCTGATCGCCGCCGTCGCGGATATCGAAACGATGGCGGACGTTCGGACGCTGATCGACCTCGCGACGCCGGCCTAGGCGAAGCCCTTCGCCTTCAGGATCGCGACAGTGGCCGCCAGGTCTTCCGGCCGCGCGGCGGCGAGGCCGGCATTGGCGCCGGAGGCGACCATGCGGGCGAGCTGTTCGGCGCAAGCGGTCGTCATCAGCGGATCGACGCCGCATTCCTTCAGCGTGATCGCGACCTCTTCCATCTCGTGCGCACGCCGGCCGGCGTGCTGCAACTGCCGGGCGCCCGCCTTCTGGGCGTAGCCCCGGAGGTCCATGCCGATGCTGCCGCCGACCGAGTCCAGGATCTCGTCGGTGACGCCATATTTCTCGGCGGCGAGGCCGAACTCCAGGATCAGGGAGGAGATCCCCTTCATCAGCACGCTGCGCAGCATCTTGTTTGCCGACGCGATGCCAAGCTCGCCCTCCACCGCCTGCACGTTCATGCCCATGTCCGTCGCAAGGTCGACGAAGTCGCCGGCGACGGGGCCGGAGACCAGGATCGGCGTCTTGTGTTTGGTCGGCGGCACGTCCGCCATGACCGCGGCGTCGACCATCCCGGCCGCCGTGTTGGCGACGATCGCGTCAATGCGCTGCTTCGCCCCCGGCCCCGCGGAGTTCATGTCGACGTAGAGCTGGCCCTGCACGAGGTGCGGGACGGCGCTCTCCGCCGCATCGTCCATCGACGACGTCTCGACCAGGGAGAAGATCGCGTCGGCGCCGGCGACGCAGCGTCCGACGTCCTCCGCCAGCGTGACGCCATGCGCGTTCGCATGCGCCTGCATCCGGGCCATGTCGTCCGGGATCGCGAACTTGAGGTCGTAGGCGCGGACGGAAACGCCCTCCGCAGCCAGGCCGGCCGCCATGTTCGAGCCGGCCTCGCCGTAGCCGATGAACGCAATCGTCGTCATGGGAAACGAAACTCCGAATTCGTGAATGCGCGCCAGACTACATGCGCTCTCCGGATTGCGGGAGAGGCGCCGGGCCGCGATACTTCCGCAAAACACTCTTCAGGAGACGCCCCCATGCCCGACGGCATCGCAGCCCCGACAGACGTCGAAGAGCTTTCCCGCGCGCTCGGCGCCGGCGGCTGGATCGACGGCGCCTCCGACGACGCAGCCCCCTATCTGACGGACTGGAGCGGCCAGTTCACCGGCAAGGCGGTCGGCATCGCCCGGCCGACCGACGTCGCGGGCGTGCAGGCGGTGATGCGCTACGCCAAGGCTCAGGGCCTCGGCGTCGTGCCGCAAGGCGGCCACACCGGCCTCGTCGGCGGCGGCACGCCCTTCGCCAATGGCGGCGTCGTGGTCTTGAGCCTGAAGCGCATGAACCGGGTGCGGAGCGTCGATCCCGCGAACTACACGATGGTCGCCGAAGCGGGCGTCATCTTGGTCGAGGCGCAGCAGGCCGCCCTTGCCCATGACCGCTTCTTCCCGCTGTCGCTCGGCGCGGAGGGGAGCTGCACCATCGGCGGCAATCTCTCCACCAACGCCGGCGGCGTGAACGTCGTGCGCTATGGCAACGCGCGGGAACTGGTGCTCGGCCTCGAGGTGGTGCTGCCGGACGGCGAGGTCTGGAACGGCCTCCGCGCGCTCCGCAAGGACAACACAGGCTACCACCTGAAGCACCTCTTCCTCGGCGCCGAAGGCACGCTCGGCGTGATCACGGCCGCTGCGCTCAAGCTCTTCCCAAAGCCGACCAAGACCGCGTCCGCCTGGGCGGCCACACCCTCAATCGAACATGCCCTGCAACTCCTCGACATCGTACGCGCGGAGACCGGCGACGCGGTCGAGACCTCGGAGCTGATCACCCGCACGCTGGTCGACACCGTGGTCGAGAAGATGGACGGCGTG
>DAINCG010000507.1:0-2115 GCA_036732525.1 Pseudomonadota bacterium
CGCCTCGGCGGCGGCGGCGGCGAATTCCGCTTCCTTGATGCGGGTCTGGTCGAGAATGACCCCATCCCAAACGACGGTTCCGTCGGCCCGACGGGTCGGGCGCGCGATCGCGTGCGTGTACTTCCGCTTGCCGTCCTTGCCGACGATGGTCGCCTCGACGTCCCACATCGACAGGTCCTTGGAGGCCTGGATCAGACGCTCCCGGAAGTCCTTGCGATACTCCGAGCCATAGGTGTCGAAGAGCGCGCCGGAATTGTTCACGATCTCGTCCGGCTTGACGCCGAACAGCTCCTCGGCGGCGCTGGAAATGTAGGTGTAGCGGATGTCTCCGTCCGGGCTGACGGCGCGCTGATAGACGACGCCCGGAATGCTGTCCGCGAGCGCGGCGAACCGGCTGTCGGCCGCACTCAGCGCGTCCCGGTTCCGCGCGTGCTCGACAGCGAACCCGGCGAGACCGGCCAAGCCTTCGATCATGCGCATTTCGAGCCGGGTCGGCGCGCGGCGATCACGGAAGAAGAAGCCGAGCGCGCCGGAGGCGGCGTCGCCCTCGCCGACCATCGGCTGCGCCCAGGCGGCGCGGATGTCGTAGATCGGCGCCGTCTCGAACGCAGCCGCCGGGTCCGACGACGGCGCAGCCGCGGCCAGGTCTTCGACGAACTGCGGCGCCTCCGCGGCGGCGGCGGCGGACAAGGGAAAATCCCGGTCGTCGTCGCGTAGCCGATTGAGCGGCTCGAGGTAGCCCGTCGGCACGCTGCGCGTCGCGATGATCCGCGGCGGCTCGTCGCCGTGCCCCGCGAGGCGCACGCAACAGAGCGCGCCCCCGATCATTGTTTCGGCCACGTCGGCCGCCTTGAACAGAATTCGGTCGAGTTCCGCGCCGTTCAGAATCAGCGAAAAAACCTTGTTCTGCTGCTTCACGAACAACGCGAACTGCTCGTCGAGGTCGGCCTCGGGCGCGAGGACGTTCGACGGAAGCATGCTCGAATTCACTTCGACGTTGGCGGGCATTTCGTCTTCCAGGTGGCAGGCGGTTGCGGGCGGGCTGTTCGGCGTGGTCGTTCGGCGACTTCGGCGTCCTAGTTGGACGAACCGAAGCCGATCGAAGCGACGCGGCCGTTGCGCACCTGCTTGCCGTCGTAGCCGTAGATGTACGTGGCGCTTTCGAAGAAGTTGAACGGCACCCGAAGGCCGATTTCGCGCGCCTTCTTGAAGTTGATGGCGATGTCGGGCGGCGAGACGATGCCGACCGGCAGCGCCCCGGCCTGGCGGCGGCCCTGCAGAACTTCGGCCGCGTAGATCGCCGCAAGGTGGGCGTTCGATTCAAAGCTGATGCCGATCGAAAGCACGGCGCTCGCGCTCGTCCCGTCGACGATCTCCGGCACGACGCTCAGCACCGGCACGCGATCGGAATAGGCGTTGATGGTCTGGATCTCGCGGAAGACGGAGGTCGAACCCGTGATCCAGAACAGCGACCGCTCGAGGGTCGGATCGCTCTTGCGCATCAGCGCGACGGCTTCCGGCACCAGCTTCGAGAGTTCCTGCGACGCCTGCTTCGGGTCGTTCACGACCATATCGAAGACCTGCATGCCGCGCTGGCGGGCATAGTCGGCCATCGGCTTCGCCTGGGTCTCGACGGCGCTGATGTTCCGGCCGTCGACCAGGATGCCCATGTTCTTCAGACCCGGCAGCGCCTGCGCGATATAGGAGAACTGCACCTCGACCGGCATGTTGAGGGATGTGAAGGCGAAATTGTCGCCAGTGCCGGAATCGTATCCCGCCGTCTGGCCAAGCTCAACCTGGTCCTTGGAGCAGACCGAGATGACCGGCACCTTGCCGCCACGATAGGTTTCGGCGAGCCAGGCGGTCGATTCGGAGCCCATCGACATGATCAGGTCGTAGCCTTCCGCTTCCGCGAGCGCGATCGCCTGACGGCCGCGCTCGTCGTTCTTGCGGAAGTTGAAGATGGTGAAGTCGGCGTCGATGTTCTTGCCGGCGAAGACGGACAGGATCTGCGTGATCGCCACGTCATAGGCGGACGACGGCCGCGGGTAGACCACCAGGACCTTGCTTTTGGCGTCGCCGGGCTTGGCGCCGACGCGTGACACACGGGCGAGA
>DAINCG010000508.1:0-1481 GCA_036732525.1 Pseudomonadota bacterium
CGTCGCCGGGCCGACCGCGATCTCAATCCGATCGTCCGAGCCATGTCCGGACGGCCGCGGTCATGTAGTCGGCGCGCACGCCGTTCGAGATGAAGGCCTTCGCGCCGTTGACGACATAGTCGTCGCCGTCCCGCCTTGCGGTCGTGCGGATATTGGCGACGTCGGAGCCGGCGTCGGGCTCCGAGATCGCGAGGCAGATGATCTTCTCCCCCGCCAGCACCGCCGGCGCGATTTCCCGCTTCAGGGCCTCCGATCCCAGCTTCAGCACCGGCGGCAGGCCGATGCCGTGCGCCATCAGGCCGACGCGCACGCCCGCGAAGCCGGCGGCGGCCAGTTCCTCCCGCACCAGGCAGTAGTAGAGGAGGCCGCCGCCGGCGCCGCCATATTCCTCCTCGAATCCCAGGCCGAGCAGGCCCGCGGCGCCCGCCTTCAGGTAGAGCTCGCGGGGGAAGGTCCCCTCTTCCTCCCACCGTTCGCCGTGGGGCTCGATCTCCTCGGCGACGAAGCGGCGGACCTGGTCGCGGATGGCGTCGGTATCGGCGTCGTAGATCGGGTGGCGGGCCATCGGGGCGGGCGGTCCTTCGGCCGGGATCGTTCGGGCGAAGGCGAATGGTGGCCGATCCCGAGACCGCCGGCAACGCGGGCCCCGGAAACGCGAACGCCCCCGCCGGGGCGGGGGCGTCGGGCCCGGAGCAAATGCGCAACAATCGCGCTGGCGTCAAACGGGCGAGGATCAGTGTTCCCGCTTGCCGCCCGATCCGTCAAGCGCGAAGCTGCGGCGCCCGGTCAGACCACGGTCGCGATCACCGCGAGACAGTCGCCCGGCTGGGTCAGGCCGGGCGCGCGCGACGGCCGGCGCGGCGCCCGTCCGGTCGGTCGGCCAGATCTGGGCGATGGCGTCGCCCGCCTGGACGGCCTCGCCGAGGTCGACCAGCGGCTCGACCATGCCGGCGCACTCGGACAGGTGAAAGCAGTCGCCGGCGGTCGTGTCGATGTCGATGCTGTCGCCCGCCTCCGGCTCGCCTTCGAGGATGCCGACATGCTTCAGGAGATTGCGCACGCCGCGCCGGGCGATCCGGGCGGATCGCGCGGTCGACGTGCCGCCGCCGCCAAGCTCGGTCGTCACGAACACCTTGCCGGCCGCCTCCACCGCCGTGTCGTAGAGGCCGGTCGCGTCCACCTCGCGGAGCGTCATCGAATAGGGCGCGTTGAAGGCCCGCATCGCGGCGATGCAGGCGTCCTGCTGCATGGCGTCGTCGAGCAGATGGGCGGCGGCGAAGGGGATGAAGTCGAGCGACTTGCCGCCGGAATGGAAGTCCAGCACGACGTCCGCCATCGGCACGAGCGTGGTCTCGAAATAGTCCGCGATCTTCTCGGTCGGCGTGCCGTCGGGCCTGCCGGGGAAGATGCGGTTGAGGTTGAGGCCGTCGAGCGGCGAGGTGCGCCGGGCGGCGCGGAACGCCGGGTAGTTCATGTAGGGC
>DAINCG010000508.1:1541-2070 GCA_036732525.1 Pseudomonadota bacterium
CGGCGCTGAGTTCGTGGGCCAGGGCCTGGAGCGCGATCGGGCCTTCGTATTCGTCGCCGTGGTTGGCGCCGGTCAAGAGCGCGGTCGGCCCCTCCCCGTTCTTGATGACCGTGAACGGGATCATGATCGAGCCCCAGGCGGACTCGTCCCGGCTCGCGGGCAGTTGCAGGTAACCGTGGCGCACGCCGTCCTGGTCGAACGGCACGGTCACGACGATCGGATTCTGGGCCATGTCGGTCCTTCAGTCTTTCACGAACAGGCGGCGCGGCACGTTCGCCAGGATCTCGGGCGCGCCGTCGCGGATGACGATGCTTTCGGTGATCTCGAACCCCCAGTCCTCCATCCAGAGGCCGGTCATGAAATGGAAGGTCATGCCGGGCTCGAGCACGCTGTGGTCGGTCGTGCGGATCGACATGGTCCGCTCGCCCCAGTCCGGCGGATAGGAGAGGCCGATCGGATAGCCCGCGCGGTTGTCCTTCTGGATGCCGTGGCGGGCGAGCACGCCGAAGAAGGCGCGGGCGACATCGGA
>DAINCG010000509.1:0-2025 GCA_036732525.1 Pseudomonadota bacterium
GCGGCTGCTCGATCTGCTGCGCGGCCTGGTCCGCGATCTCGGCGTCGCGGCCGTCGTCGTGACGCACGACCTTGCCGTCGTGCGGTTGCTAACCGACCGACTGATGGTCATGCGCGGCGGCCGGGTCGTCGAATCGGGGCTGACCGACCAGGTGCTCGACGATCCGCAGCATCCTTACAGCCAGCTTCTCGTGTCCTCCGTCCTGCAGGTGTAGCGCCATGTCCGAGCCCATGCTCCGCGTCGAGGGTCTCGCCAAGACCTTCGTGCTGCACACCCAGAACGGCGTCGAATTGCCGGTCTTTGAGAATGTCGCGTTCGCGGTCTCGGCCGGCGAGTGCCTGGTGCTGGCGGGACCTTCCGGCGCCGGCAAGTCGACCCTGCTGCGCAGCCTCTACGCCAACTATCTGCCGAACCGCGGCCGCATCCTTGTGCAGCATCGCGGCGAGACGATCGACCTCGTCGCGGCCGAGGCGCGGCTGAAGCTTGAGATCCGGCGCGAGACGATCGGCTATGTCAGCCAGTTCCTCCGCGTCATCCCCCGCATTTCTGCCGAAGACCTCGTCGCCGAGGCCGCCATCGCCGGCGGCGCGGAACCGGCGGCGGCGCTGGACGCGGCCCGGTCGCTTCTCGCCCGCGTCAACCTGCCGGAGCGGCTCTGGACCGTCCCGCCGGCGACCTTCTCCGGCGGCGAGCAGCAGCGTGTGAACATCGCGCGTGGCCTGATCCGGCCGTTCCCGATCCTCCTGATCGACGAGCCGACCGCTTCGCTCGACGCGCGCAACCGCGACGTCGCCGTCGAACTGATCCTTGAGGCGAAGGATCGAGGCGCCGCCGTCGTGGCGATCTGCCATGACGAAAGCGCCCGCGACCGCTTCGCTGACCGTTATCTCGACGTCTCCGCATTCAAGGCCGCCGCATGAGCATGGAATACAAGATCGCCAACGCCCGCATCGTCGCCCGCGACCGGGTCTTTCCGGGCGCGGTCACCGTCGCCGACGGCCGTATCGTTCGGGTCGAGGAGGGGGAGGCCGCGCCGGCGGACGCCATCGACTTCGAAGGCGACTTCCTGGCGCCAGGCCTGGTCGAACTGCACACCGACAATGTCGAGAAGCATATGGTGCCGCGGCCGGGCGTGATCTGGCCGTCGCCGCTGGCCGCGATCCTCGGCCACGACGCCCAGATGGCGGCGGCTGGCGTCACTACCGTCTACGACGCGATTTCCGTCGGCGAATACATGGACCGCAGCTATCGCCGGGCGCTGCTCTCGACCGTGCTCGATTCGATCCGGGACGCGAAGGCCGCCGGTCTGTTCCGCGCCGACCACCGGGTCCACCTCCGTTGCGAGATCGCCGACGACGCCGTCATGGACCTGTTCGCGCCGCATGCCGACGATCCGAACGTCGGCATGATCTCCGTGATGGACCACACGCCGGGCCAGCGGCAGTGGCGCGATCTGAAATCCTTCAAGACGTTCAAGAGCGCCGCGATGTCCGACGAGGACTTCGAAGCCTATGTCGCCCAGCGCATCGCCGACTCCAGCAAGCAGTCCGAACTGAATCGTCGCCGCGTGCTCGATCTCTGGGCGCATCGCGGGCCGGTCGCGAGTCACGACGACACGACGCCGGACCATGTGGCCGAAGCGGTCGCCGACGGCATCAAGATTTCCGAGTTTCCGACGACGATGGAAGCGGCGGAGGCGGCGCGCGCCGCCGGCATGAAGACAGTGATGGGCGCGCCGAATGTGGTGCGCGGCGGTTCGCACTCGGGCAACGTCTCGGCGCTCGACCTGGCAGAAGCGGGACTGCTCGACGCGCTTTCCTCCGACTACGCGCCGATCAGCCTCATCCAGGCGGCGTTCGCGTTGGAGGACCGGGTCGGCATGCCGCTCCACGACGCGATGGCGACGGTGTCGGCCAATCCGGCCGAGATGCTGGGGCTCGACGACCGCGGCGAAATCGCCGTCGGCAAGCGCGCGGACCTCATCCGCGTGCGCCGGGTCGGCGACACGGTGCTGACGCGCGGCGC
>DAINCG010000510.1:0-1482 GCA_036732525.1 Pseudomonadota bacterium
GACGATGTTCGAGGCGCCGTTCGCCCTTGGCGTCGTCGCCGCGATCGGCCTGCCCGCAATGGCGCTCGGCGCGGCGGGTCTGATCGTCGGGCGACTGGAAAGCCACTACTTCGCGCTCGCGACGCTTGCTCTGGCCGAGATCGCGCTCCTCGTCGCGATCAACTGGGAAAGCGTCACCGGCGGCGCGAACGGGCTGTTGAGCGCGCCGCCGCCGGCATGGCTTGCAACGCCCGAAGCGAAAGCCGTCTTCGCGTGGGCGGCGGCCGCCGCCGCAGCCGGGGCATTTCATCTGTTCGCGCGATCGATCGGGCCGGAACGCCTCGCGCTCCTGCGCAGTCAGCCGATCGCCGCCGCCGCTTTCGGGATCGACGCCCGCCGTATCCGGATTGCGGCGCTTGCGGTCGGCGGCGCGGCCGGCGGCCTCGGCGGCGCGGCGCACAGTCTGGCGGTCGGCCTCGTATCGCCGGACATCGCCGCCTTCAAGACAATGGCGGCGATCCTTGCAGTCGTCATCGTCGGCGGTCGGCGGAGCCCTGTCGCGGCGATGGCGCTCGCGATCGTTGTGGTCTGGACGCCGGAGCTGCTCCGCTTTCTGGAGCAGACCTACCTGATCGTCTATGGCGCGCTGCTGCTGATGGCGATCCTGTTCCTCCCGAACGGCCTGGCGGGTCTGTTTCCGCGACGCCGTCGAAGGCCCGCGAAAGCTGCTTCGGACCCTGTCCAGCCGAGCCGGGCGGCGGCGGCTCGCCCGGCGTTAACGGCGCACGGGCTCGTTCGGACGTTTGGCGGCATCAACGCGGTCGGCGATGTGGACCTCAGCCTGGATGCCGGAACCGTAACCGGGCTGATCGGCCCGAACGGCGCGGGGAAATCCACTCTGCTGAACCTGCTGAACGGCCTGGAGAGGCCGGATGCGGGCGACGTCCGTCGCACGGACGGGGCCGCCGTCGGCCGGACGTTTCAAACGGCGCTGTTGGCGGATGACCTCACCGCCTTCGAGAATGTTCGGGCCGTCGCGCCGAGCGACGCGATGGCGCTCGCTGGTCTGGCGCTGGTCGGCCTTGGCGATAGCGCTGCGAAGCCGGCGCACATGTTGAGCCACCGGGACCTGCGCTTTCTCGAGATCGCCCGTGCGGTTTCGCACGGACCCGCGACGCTGCTGCTCGACGAGCCCGCCGCCGGGCTGTCGCCCGCCGAGAAGACCGAACTCGCCGGTCTGATCCGCGCAATCGCCGCCTCGGGCGTCGCCGTGCTCGTGGTCGAGCATGACGTGCCGTTCCTGGCGACGCTCGCCGATCGCCTCATATGCATGGCTGACGGCCGCATCATCGCTGCGGGCCCACCCACGGAGGTCACGCGGGCGCCGGCGGTGGTCGCGGCCTATCTCGGGACGACGGCGGCATGACGACCCCTCTCCTCGAACTCCACGACGTCGTCGCCGGAGCGCCGGCCGCGCCCCGGCTCGGTCCCGTGTCGCTCGCG